>NZ_VFJA01000002.1:328644-425683 GCF_006385165.1 Streptococcus symci
CCCAGTTGCCGTTATTCTTAACGAAAACGTCACCTGTTTCTGTGTTAACGTATTTATCGCCGTCTTTACCTTCTGTTGTTGGATCAACTTTGCCGTTCAATACGTCTTTTCCGTCGCGTCCATCACGTCCTGCAGGTCCTTGCGCTCCATCACGTCCGTCGCGTCCCGCTGGTCCTGGTACACCTTCACGGCCGTCACGTCCTGCAGGTCCTTGCGCTCCATCACGTCCTTGAAGACCTTGAGCACCCTGTTCACCCTTAGGTCCTTGTAGCCCTTGTGGTCCTTGTGGTCCTGCAACTCCGGCTTCACCTTTTAGACCTTGAGGCCCACGAATGTTACCAATCTTATCCCAAGTTCCGTTTTCTTTCTTATAAACATCACCTGTAGTTGCATCGATATAAGTGTCACCATCTTTACCATCATCTGCTGTTGGTGCTTTAGGTCCACTTAATAGTTCAGCACCATTACGTCCGGCTGCACCTGCTGCACCATTGGCACCGTCTGTACCATTATAAATTGGTTGTTTAGCAATTAATTCATCTATACCTTCATCGTATCGACCATTACCATTGTTATCAAAGTACGCTGTAATAAGAGTACCTTCTCTTGGTTTTTCTGCTGGTGCTGTAGATGGGGCGTCTGCTAAAGCTCTTCTTACTCTTCCGCTTCTTTGATTGTTTAATCTTGCCGCTGCTTCAGCTAAGGCATTTAAGTCGATGGTTGGTGTACGTCCATCTTTACCATCTTTAATGTTAGCTACAACAGGCTCTTCTCCAGGAATAGTAAATGTAATATCAGTACTACGGCCGTCTGCTCCACGAGCAGTTGTGATTTTTGGAGTTTTTCCGTCACGTCCCGCTGCTCCTGTTTCACCACGGTCTCCACGGTCTCCTTTTTCACCTTGCGCTCCGGTTAGACCACGTTCGCCTTGGTCCCCTTTTTCACCTTTAGCTCCATCTGCAATGACAACTTCTTTTAGTTTTGTATCGCCTGCATCAAATTCGTTGTTATCATTTTGGTCATAATAGAAGATAACAGTCGTTGTTTTATCTGCGTCATTTCGTTGAGTCGCAACTAATGGACTTGCGCCATCGAAACCATCTCTTACAACAGTACTTGTAACATTACCTCTACCGTCGTTAATCGTGATAGTATGAGTGCCGTCTTCTTTATTATCTTTAACGGTTACGGTTGGAGTTACACCGTCACGACCTGCCTGACCTTGGTCTCCTTTTTCACCTTTAGCACCTTGTGCTCCAGTCAGACCACGTTCACCTCGGTCTCCTTTTTCACCTTTAGCACCTTGTGCTCCAGTCAGACCGCGTTCACCTTGGTCTCCTTTTTCACCTTTTGCACCTTGTGCTCCAGTCAGACCGCGTTCGCCTCGATCTCCTTTTTCACCTTTTGCTCCTTGTGCTCCGGTTAGACCGCGTTCGCCTCGATCTCCTTTTTCACCTTTAGCACCTTGTGCTCCAGTCAGACCGCGTTCACCTTGGTCTCCTTTTTCACCTTTAGCACCTTGTGCTCCAGTCAGACCACGTTCGCCTCGATCTCCTTTTTCACCTTTGGCACCTTGTGCTCCAGTTAGACCGCGTTCACCTTGGTCTCCTTTTTCACCTTTAGCTCCAGTGAGACCGCGTTCGCCTCGATCTCCTTTTTCACCTTTAGCACCTTGTGCTCCGGTTAGACCGCGTTCACCTTGGTCTCCTTTTTCACCTTTGGCACCTTGCGCTCCAGTCAGACCGCGTTCGCCTCGATCTCCTTTTTCACCTTTAGCTCCAGTGAGACCACGTTCACCTTGATCCCCTTTTTCACCTTTAGCACCTTGTGCTCCAGTCAGACCACGTTCACCTTGGTCTCCTTTTTCACCTTTAGCACCATCTTTAATAGCAATTCTTTGAACAAGTTCGTCTACACCTTCAGTGTAAACACCGTTACCATCATTATCAAGATAGAAAGTGAGGTTATTGGTATCACCGATTTTATTTTGATCAACACGTGGTTTTACAGTTTCAATGAATTCTTTAGCAACACCGATTTGAACAATACGTGGTTTAGCTTCTTTAGTAACTCTATTACTAATTGGCAAGCCTAGGATTGTTTCATTACCTAATCGATGAACTTTATAGGTAATTTGACGTTGTCCTTTTTCACCTTCTCTAACTAATCTAGTCTCACCTTCTGGCAATTTACTAGTTGGAAGATAGATAGTTTGGAATTCAAGTTCTTCTGTAACAGTCTTGTTACTAGTACCACCATTTGGATTTGCATCCAAGAGGAGTGGGTTTGCTCTATAATAATAGTTAGAGTTACTGTATGGGTCATTGCTAGTAGCGGCACCGCCACCACCTTGGTCCACGTTAAAAGTAACTGGTTTCAAACGAACAGACAAGTCACCATTTGGATTAATGATAGGCAAACTAAATCTGATTGTTTGTTCCATATTTGTTGAAGTAGCAGAGGTCATACTGTATCCTGAGTGAGATACGAAGTTGGCACCCTGGCTAATAGGTTTTGATTGCTCTCTTAATCTTGGAGTTGTGATGGTTGCATTTGAAGGATTTCCAAATCCATCCCCTTTATCCAAGATAAAGTTATTATTGACAAATTCACCTGGACCAGAGTATCTAATTGTGAAATTCAATCTATTACCTTGACGTACTGTTGTTACATCGTAATGAATTGAATTACCACCACGTGAGTTTCCGTAGCCACGGAAACTATAACTACGACCACCTTGACTAATATCTGTAAATGCAACTGTATTTCCAGAACCTGAAACAATTGGGTTAGCTGGATTGCTAGCTGCTCTAAAGCCACTGTGCCCTTTATCCAAGTCTTCTTTACGGATAGCTGGATTTTGGCGAGCGTCAGAAAGGCTAAGAGCTGGTTTCAAAAGTTCATTTGTAGATGCAGGTCTTGACGTAGCTTCTACTTTAACAGGTGTGCTAGTTGGCAAAACAGTACTATCAACAGCTGAACGATCAGTTGTTGCAACTGGTTTAGCTTCTGCCGCGTCAGCTTTCTTCACTACAGGAGTTTCTGATACAGTTCCTTTATCAGAGTTAGAACGAAGTTCTAGACCAATAATAGCCGATTGAATAGATGACTCTGCTGCTGATAATTCAACTTCAGTTGCATCTGCTTTCCCAAGCAAGCTTTGACCAGCTTGGATACTTGCTTGCAAGTTTGCAGCACTTGCTTCTGTATATAACTTACTTTCAAGTTTTTTAGCACGCGAAAGAGCCGTTAACAATTTTGACTTGTCAACAGCATCTTGATGCGTTACTTCTTCTTTTTTATCTTTTGCTTCTTCAACTTTTTCTGCTGATCTAGTAGCTTCTTCAGTTTTAGCTGGAGTCGTTTCTACTGGGTTCGCAACAGTTGGAGCTGCATAAGTTGTTTCTTTTTTAGGTGTAGAAACTTCTGCTGGTTTAGTAGCTTCATCTACCTTATCAACAGAGACTCTATTAGTTGTCTCAGGATGTTGTTCCTCTGCTTGTACTGATTGCGCATTGGCAGCAGTTCCCAAGACTAAGGCTGTCCCGAGCAAGACACTAGCCGCACCAAAGTGATACTTACGAATAGAGTATCGTTGTTGCATGCTATACCAGTCAAATGATTTCTTATGTGAATGTTTCATTTTAAACTCCTAGATAGTATTTTATAGTTTACACTCTACAACTATTTAATACATTAATCAATATTTTCTGAACAATTGATATATTCTATTTTTGCACCTAAGGGCCACTTATCTTATTCTAATTTTTCTGATTGCTAACGACAATTTTCTTACTCTAAATTTTTTGTACTTTTTAGACAAAAAATATGATATAATGAATTAAGGAGGAAATTACCTATATGCGCAACCTTTTATCCACAAAAGATCAAAGACAATTACGTTTAATGGAAACCTTAATTCAGAATCGTAATTGGATGAAATTGTATGAACTAGCCGAAAAATTAGGATGTACAGAACGAATCTTAAAAAGTGATTTAAATGAATTACGTATTGCCTTTCCATCTATTGATATCCAATCTTCTGTTAACGGAATCATGATAGATTTAGAAGTTAACACTAGTGTAGAAGATATTTATCAATATTTTCTTGCTAATTCTCAATCTTTTCAATTACTAGAGTATCTGTTTTTTAATGAGGGGCTACCTATTTATCGAACAATAGAAAATCTTCACTCTAGTAATGCCAACCTCTATCGACTGGGTAGAAATATTACAAAAACTCTATCAACTCAATTCCAAATTGAACTATCATTTACTCCATCCGAAATACGTGGCAATGAAGTCGATATTCGCTATTTTTTTGCCCAATATTTTTCTGAGCGCTATTATTTCCTAGATTGGCCTTTTCCTGACCTTCCTGAGGAAGATTTAACAGAATTTGCTGACTTCTTCTATAAAATCACGAATTATCCAATGCGATTTTCAATTTATAGAATGTACAAACTGATGATAGCTATCAATATTTACCGCATCAAAAATGGTCATTTTATCGACTTACCAAATCATTTCTATGATGAATACTATCCTATTTTGGCGAGTATTCCAAACTTTGAGGAGATACTTGTCCATTTCTCTGAAAAACTGGGACTTGAAATCACTCCAGATATCATTGCACAAATTTTTATTTCCTTTATTCAAAGTAACATTTTCTTAGATCCTCAAGAATTCTTCAACTCTTTAGAAGAGAACAGTGAAGCAAGACACTCTTACCAATTACTTAGTCAAATACTAGAACGCCTATCAAAACAATATAAGATTACTTTTACCAACCACGATGAGCTGATTTGGCATTTACACAACACCGCTTTCTTTGAAAGACAGGAAATCTTTTCTACCCCAATCTTATTTGAACAAAAACAATTGACGATTAAAAAGTTTGAAGTTTACTTCCCAGACTTTATGGGGAGTGCGCGTCAAGAACTGGCTCAATACCGTCAGGCAATTGGACAGCATGACCATCCTGAACAGTTGGAACACTTGATGTACACCATCTTAACCCATGCTGAAAACCTCTCTACTCAGTTGTTAGAAAATCGACCACCTATCAAGGTTTTGATTATCAGTAACTTTGACCATGCTATATCCCTTACCTTTGTTGATATGCTTTCCTATTACTGTAATAACCGCTTTACCTTCGATATTTGGGATGAATTGAAAACAAGTCCTGAGATTTTAAATCAGACAGATTACGATATCATCGTGTCTAATTTCTATATTCCAGGAATTACCAAGAGGTTTATTTGCCGAAACCATCTGTCAATCATGGACTTGGTTAATCATCTTAACTGTTTATCAAATGAGATTCATATATCCAATACTTTATAAACTAGAAAAGTCAGCATAATACTGCTGACTTTTTCTTTTATCTATTTTCTATACTTCCTTTACAAAAACCAATTCCTGTGGCTGGGACAAATCTTCTCGGTAGGCAAATCCTGCAAAGCTTAAGCGACGAGCTTCCTCCATCGTCTGTACTTGATTTTCTATCAGGGCTGTCAGGAAGGCACCACGCGCTTTCTTGGAAATAGTTGAATGAATCTTCAACTGACCACCTCTATCCTCCATGAATTTGAAGGTCACCATCTTTTCTCTGATTTCCTTAGAAAATACTGTCTCAAACTCGGATGACAAGAGGGAGAAAATTAGGTCTTCCTTCTTCACAGCTTCATCGTAGGCTGACTTCCAATGGCTCTTCAAAGTCTTACCAGCAACTTTTAACTTCATCAAAAAGTCCAAACGGTGAGGGGCCATAGGTGACAAGGCTGGAACAACACCGTACAAAGCCGACGTGATAAAGACATGATTTGCAAGATAGGTTTGTTCTGCCTCGGTCAGTTTGTCACGCTTGATGTGGCGGTACATAAGCCCATCAAAAAGTTTCAGAGCTGGATAGTGTTGAGCTCTTTGCCTTTTCAAAGCCTGAATATTTTGAAATTCTTCCGCTGCTTTCTCAGCTGATACCTTGTAAAAACTCTCCAATTGATTAGAAGAATAGAGGGCCAAGGCATCCAGCACCGCCTGACTTTCTGGTTTTAAAGGAGCGACTTCAATACTTGGCAAGTCTGTGTTCATTTCTTTTGCTGTTGGGATTAAAATTTTCATATTGATAGTGTAGCATATTTTTTAGCCACAACCAAGAAGTTTATCTGAAAAGAGACTGGGAAAAGGCTTAAAAATCAGAGAAACGCATAATATCCGGTGTTGAAAAACCTTGATACTATGCGTTTTATTATGAAAAGATTTACTTCATTTTTTCCTGAAATTGAGTTTTTGCCCAACCTCTCCTCTTACTGAACTTTAAATGTCTTAAGATAGTTATCTTTTCCGACTTGACCTTCGAAGGTTTTACCATTTTCAAGGTAAGGGAGGTCATCAGATACTGAGGCCTTGACCTTGTATATCTTACCATCAACTTTAAAGAAGTAGACGGTGTCGCCCTTGATAACAGCTGATTTGAGGTCTGCCACCACACCCTTGATACTTTCTGTCGTTTCATTATCAATTTCAAGGTCGTTTTTATTGGCGTACTTGCTGAGCAGTTCTTCTACTGTAGTAGCTACGATAACATTTTGGTACTCGACTGCATCTACCAGAGCATACTCTTTAACCAAGCCAGCATTGTCCTTCAAGCCCATGATGTAGAGAGGCTTGTCATTGAGGTTGATGAGGATTGGGAAGGTTGCCTTGTAGGATTTCTCCTGAACAGCACCTTCGGCTGATTCACGGGCTGATTCTTCGGTTGCTGAAGCCAAGCTGTACTTGGTGATTTCTCCTGTTCGCATGTTTTCAAGGATGAAACCAAGGTTACTCTCATCTGCATTGGCCGATGTCACACCTGTGTAGAGGTAAATATCATTACCGATAGACAAATAATTATATCCCTTGGTAGTCTGGGTCACGTTTTTCTTGGAAATCATGGCATTCCAGAAACCATCCTTGTACTTGCCGTTGTAGTTGATTTGCTCGATGGTTTCCTCAGCTGGATAAACCCTGTCCACCCATTCCGGAACATCTGCCAAGCTGTATTCCTTGGTCTCTCCATTTGTGGCGTCCAAGATAATGACTGAAATAGGACGAGGAACTGCTAAGCCAAATTGCTTTTGGTAAACCGTTGCTACATAGAAAGGATTGCCCTCATCGTCCACCTCAAATGATGGAGTCTTGAAGATCTTGGTTGGGTACTTCAAGCGCAGGTGACGCTTGACATCACGGTTAAAATACTCCGAGTCTGAATATTTGATTGGTGTCTTCAAGTCCACCAAGTTGGCATTTCCAGTTACCATGTCCACCTTGATATACTCGCCGATTCCCTTGGCCTGATTGTTAAACCATTTGATAGGGTCTGCGTATTCTAGTGGCGTAACCCGATAAGGTTTCCCATCAATCGTTAGTTGGGTATAGGTGTCTGCCGCTACATACTGCGATACCTTATCCGTTAAGGAACCCAAATAGCGGTCTCCAATTTTTTCAGCAGTACTTCTATCTAGAATAGGAACCTTACTGGTGTCAGTCTTAGGAAATTCAGTAAAGTCTTTTTCCGTAACCGTGACTACATTGGCATAATTTTTAGCCTGGAAAATACTAGAAGTCACCAAGGAAACTAAACCAGCCAAGAGAAGAATTCCTCCAATAGAAGCTAAAAGAACTTTTCCTAACCGATTGATTTTGAAACCCTCAAGATTTAAAGCAGCTTCCGCCTTGCCGTGGCGCACATGAACCGTTTTGACCAGATTGATTCCCTTGCCAAAGCCAAATAAAATAGCCACAAGCAGCAAATGCCCACAGAGGAAAAAGAGAAATTCCCAGCTGGTCAGGTTAAGAGGCGGTAAAAAGATATACCAGGTCGTTACGATAAAAAGCAGTTCAAAGACTATTCGTTTCATTTACTTTCCTCCTAAATGATTCGTCCTTCCAAGTGATCCAGTTCATGCTGGCAAATCTGGGCTGGGAAACCTGTCAAAGTAATGGTCTGTTCCTGCCACTTGCTGTCACGATAGGCAACCCTTATAGTTTCATAGCGCTTAGTAGGTCTCACACCTACCAAGGACAAACAGCCTTCCTCTGTCTCATAAGCTCCTTCAAAAGACAGGAGCACTGGGTTAAACATGACCACAGGAACCAGGCCAAGATTAAAGATAATCACGCGCTTCTGCACCCCAATCATATTGGCAGCCAGCCCAACACAGGTCTCACGATTTGCTAAAAGCGTATCCTGTAAATTTCTGGCAAGATAAAGATCTTCTTGACTTGCCGGTTGAGACACCTGAGATAAAAATAAGATATCCTTTACAATTTTCTTCTCCACTTCCTCACACTCCTCTTTCTTTTTACTATATTATAGCAATTATAGCACAAAAGCCGATAACTGCAAGCCCTTTCCCTCAACTGTAACAAAAAGCCATCCGAAGATGACTTTTTTTAAATCGCATTCTTATCAAAACCAAGTTTGCGTTGAATAAACTTAACAATTTCGACGATAATAATCATTGAGAAGCTTCCAGCCATAACAATTCCCCATTGTGACAAGTCTAATTTGGTTACGTGGAAGATTCCTTCAAGCGGTTCTACGACAATTGTTGCCATAAGAAGGATGAAGGATACCAAGATGGACCAGTTAAAGGTCTTAGACTTGAATGGACCAACTGTCAAGATGGATTGGTAAACAGATTTCACATTGTAGGCATGGAAGAGCTGAATCAAACCAAGGGTTGCAAAGGCCATAGTTAGGGCATCTGCATGAATGGCATGATTGTCACCCACATGAACTGGGTAAGCAATCGCAAGTCCATAAACACTCATAACAATAGCTGCTTGGAGTACACCTTGATAGATGATAGAACTCAAAACACCACCTGAGAAGAAGCTTGCCTTGCGTCCACGTGGTTTATGGTTCATGACACCTGGCTCAGCAGGTTCAACACCAAGAGCGATAGCTGGGAAGGTATCTGTTACCAAGTTGATCCACAAAAGATGAACTGGTTGCAAGACGTCCCAACCAAACAAGGTTGATAGGAAGATGGTTAATACTTCAGCAGTATTGGCAGAAAGTAGATACTGAATAGTCTTTTGAATGTTTGAGAAGACCTTACGTCCTTCTTCAACTGCAACGATGATAGTCGCAAAGTTATCATCTGCAAGAATCATGTCAGAAGCCCCCTTAGAAACCTCTGTACCAGTGATTCCCATACCGATACCGATATCGGCTGTTTTCAAAGCCGGAGCATCATTGACACCGTCACCTGTCATGGCAACGACTTTACCTTGTTTTTGCCAAGCCTTGACGATACGAACCTTGTGCTCTGGAGACACACGGGCATAAACAGAGTATTGACCAACTACTTTTTCAAAGTCTTCATCTGACAATTCATTGAGCTCAGCACCAGTTAAAACGTGGCCTTCTGTATCGTTTGCATCAATGATTCCCAAACGTTTGGCAATCGCTTCTGCAGTATCTTGGTGGTCACCTGTAATCATGATTGGACGTATTCCCGCTTCCTTAGCCACACGAACAGCCTCAGCTGCCTCAGGACGTTCAGGGTCAATCATCCCGATCAAACCAGTAAAGATTAACTCATTTTCAAGCTCTTCAGAAGTGAGGTTTTCTGGAATTCTGTCAATAATCTTATAAGCACCTGCAAGGACACGCAAGGCTTGGTGAGCCATTTCAGAGTTGTTTGTGTGAATGAGGTTTGTAACCTTCTCATCAATCGGAGCAATATCCCCAGCCTTATCACGAAGAACACAACGTTTCAAAAGTTGGTCTGGCGCACCTTTAACCGCCACAAGGAATTTACCATCTGGCAATGGGTGAACCGTTGACATGAGCTTACGGTCAGAGTCAAATGGCAACTCAGCCACGCGTGGATATTTCTCTAAGAAACCTTTGACATCGTAACCCTTATCCAAGGCATACTGGATGAAGGCTGTTTCAGTAGGGTCACCAATCAGGTTTCCTTCCACATCGATTTTCGTATCATTGGCCAAGACAACTGAACGAAGTAGGGGCATTTCAAGACCTAGTTCAATGTCATCAGCTGAGTCATGTAGAACTGCATCGTAGAAGACTTTTTCGACGGTCATCTTGTTCATGGTCAGCGTACCAGTCTTATCAGAAGCAATGATTTCAGTTGAACCAAGTGTTTCTACAGCTGGCAACTTACGAACGATAGAGTTTCGTTTGGCCAAAACTTGAGTACCAAGGGCAAGAACGATGGTCACGATAGCAGGAAGTCCTTCTGGAATAGCTGCAACAGCAAGCGCAACAGAGGTCATCAACTCACCAAGTGGATTTTTCCCTTGAATGAAGACACCAACAACAAAAGTAACAAGTGCAATGACCAAAATTGCATAGGTCAAGACCTTAGAAAGGTTGTTCAAGTTTTGTTTGAGGGGTGTATCAGTCTCATCAGCGTCTTGAAGCATACCAGCAATGTGACCTACTTCAGTATACATACCTGTATTAACAACAACACCCATCCCACGACCATAGGTTACGTTTGAGTTTTGGAAGGCCATATTGACACGGTCACCAATACCAGCATCTGCATCAAGTTCAACTGTCAAGTCTTTTTCGACTGGTACAGACTCACCTGTAAGAGCTGCTTCTTCGATTTTAAGAGAGTTGGCTTCTAATAAACGTAGGTCTGCAGGTACTACATCACCAGCTTCGAGAGCGACGATATCACCTGGTACCAATTCTTTAGAGTCAATCTCCGCCATATGCCCATCCCGAAGAACGCGGGCAGCTGGACTTGACATAGATTTGAGGGCTTCGATCGCTTCTTCTGCTTTCCCTTCTTGGTAAACACCAAAGGCAGCATTGATGATTACCACGGCTAAGATGATAATAGCATCTGCGATATCTTCCCCACCAGAAGTCACAACTGACAAGATTGCTGCCGCAACTAGGATGATAATCATCAAATCCTTAAATTGCTCGATGAATTTGACCAGGATTGATCGTTTCTCGCCTTCTTCGAGTTCATTGTGGCCAAATTCTGCAAGGCGCTTTTCTGCCTCACTTGATGACAAACCTTGCTCGGTCGCATCCACAGCCTTCAAGACCTCTTCAGGACTCTGAGTGTAAAACGCTTGGCGTTTTTGTTCTTTTGACATGTGTCTCCTCCTTGACATTGTGTGCAAAACAGACTCTCTTTTTCTCATCGTATCTTTTCACGACAAACAAAAAGAGACCTGTTAATCATAACAAGTCTCGCTGTTTAAGATAGGGCCGGAAAGCATACTTTTCAGTATGAAATTCGGAATGACGACACTATCACAGGTTTCTGCCAGCTACTCCCTTGACTAATACTATTATACCAAATTTTAAAAAGTTTTCAAAGAGTAAAAACTGCCTTATTTGAATTTTCCCTTGAAAACCAGTATAATGGTAGAATACTATGTGACTAGAAAGGAAGTTGAATGAAGCAATCTATCTCAAATCTCAAGTTAGCTGAGCGTGGAGCCATTATCAGTATTTCGACCTATTTGATCTTGTCTGCAGCCAAATTAGCTACTGGGCATCTTCTTCATTCATCCAGTTTGGTGGCCGATGGTTTTAACAACGTGTCGGACATCATTGGAAATGTTGCCCTCTTGATAGGCATTCGGATGGCACGCCAGCCTGCAGACCGTGACCACCGTTTTGGTCACTGGAAGATTGAAGATTTGGCTAGCTTAATCACTTCCATCATCATGTTTTATGTCGGTTTCGATGTACTTCGGGATACCATTCAAAAAATTCTCAGTCATGAAGAAACGGTCATTGACCCTCTTGGTGCAACCCTAGGAATCATTTCTGCAGCGATTATGTTTCTAGTTTATCTCTACAATACTCGCCTCAGTAAGAAATCCAACTCCAAGGCACTAAAGGCTGCCGCTAAGGACAATCTTTCTGATGCTGTTACCTCACTTGGTACTAGCATTGCTATCCTAGCTAGCAGTTTCAATTATCCCATTGTGGATAAACTGGTTGCCATTATCATCACTTTCTTTATCTTGAAAACTGCCTATGATATCTTCATCGAGTCTTCCTTTAGTCTTTCAGATGGCTTCGACGACCGCCTGCTTGAGGACTACCAAAAGGCCATCATGGAAATTCCCAAAATCAGCAAGGTTAAGTCGCAAAGAGGTCGTACCTACGGTAGCAATATCTACCTGGATATCACGCTGGAGATGAATCCTGACTTGTCTGTTTTTGAGAGTCATGAAATCGCGGATCAGGTCGAGTCTATGCTGGAAGAACGTTTTGGGGTTTTTGATACCGATGTCCATATTGAGCCAGCACCTATACCTGAGGATGAAATTTTAGACAATGTCTATAAAAAATTGCTCATGCGTGAACAATTGATTGACCAAGGAAATCAACTGGAAGAACTATTGGCTGACGATTTTGTCTATATTCGGCAAGATGGAGAGCAGATGAATAAAGAGGCTTATAAGACCGAAAAAGAGTTAAATGCATCTATCAAGGATATTCAAATCACTTCCATCAGTCAGAAGACCAAACTCATCTGCTATGAGTTAGATGGTATCGTCCATACCAGTATCTGGCGCCGTCACGAAACTTGGCAAAATATCTTTCATCAAGAAACTAAAAAAGAATAGAGAAATCCTGTCAATGAGACGGGATTTTTCTATTCTTCTAGCTATCAAAGTCACTTAGGTATTCATAGCGTTCGTATTTTTCAAGAAGTGCTTCGTTCTTCTCATCTAGTTCTTTTTGGAGAGTAGCCAGCTTACCAAAGTCGGAGCCGTTGGCCTGCATCTCCTCTTCAATAGCAGAGATACGATCTTCCAAGGCTTCAATATCACCTTCAATACTTGCCCACTCCTGCTTTTCTTGGTAGCTCATGCGTTTCTTGTCTTCTCGGACCTTAATCACCTTTTCCTTTTCGGCCTTTTGCACTTGATTAGCCATCTCTGTTTCAAAGGCTTTCTCATCAAGATAGTCGGTGTAATGACCAAAGAAAGGACGAATCTTTCCATCATCAAAAGCCAGAATCTTAGTCGCTACCTTATCCAAGAAATAGCGGTCATGGCTAACTGTCAAAACAGGACCCGCAAATCCTTGCAAGAAATTCTCCAAAACTGTCAAGGTTGCAATGTCCAAATCATTGGTTGGCTCGTCTAAAAGAAGAACATTTGGTTTTTCCAAGAGCAATTTGAGGAGATAAAGACGTTTTTTCTCTCCCCCTGACAATTTCTCAATCAAGGTTCCATGAGTCGAACGTGGGAAAAGGAACTGCTCCAACAACTCAGCAATGGAAGTCGTAGAACCACCGCTGGTCTTGACCTCTTCTGCCACTTCCTGCAAGTAATTGATCACTCGCTTGCTTTCATCCAAGCCCTCAATTTGCTGAGAGAAATAGGCGATGCGAACAGTTTCCCCAATCACAACTTGTCCTGCTGTCGGCTCAAGAATGCCTGCAATCAAGTTAAGGAGAGTTGATTTCCCAACACCGTTGTCCCCAACAATTCCAATACGATCTTTAGCCTGTACCAAGAGATTAAAATCTTGCAAAATAGGCTTGTTTTCATAGGCAAAGAAAACATCCTGAAACTCGATAACTTTCTTCCCAATCCGACTGGTTTCAAAGTTCATGGTCAAGTCTGTCTCAGCAACGCCACCTGAAACTTCTTTCTTTAAATCATGGAAACGATTGATACGAGCCTGCTGCTTGGTCGCACGCGCCTGCGGTTGTCTGCGCATCCATGCCAATTCTTGCTTATAAAGTTGTTCCTTTTTGTGGAGAAGAGCTGCATCGCGCTCATCCTGTTCCGCCTTAAGGCGAACATAGTCCTGATAATTCCCTTGATACTCTGTCAATCCAGCTCGATCCAATTCGAAAATCCGAGTTGACAAAGCATCTAGGAAATAGCGATCGTGGGTGATAAAAAGGACGGTCTTCTTAGAATTTTTCAAAAAGAGGGTCAGCCACTCGATGGTCGCAATGTCCAGATGGTTGGTTGGCTCATCCAAAAGCAAAAGGTCGTGATTGCCAAGTAAGACTTGCGCCAACTGAACCCGTCTTCTCAGACCACCTGACAATTCCCCAACAGGAGTAGATAAGTCCTGAATCCCCAGCTTGCTGAGAACAGTCTTGACCTGACTCTCAATTTCCCAAGCTTGGAGAGAATCCATTTCAGCCATGACACGTTCCAAACGCGCCTGTTTGTCATCACTATAGTTGAGCATGATCAATTCATACTCACGAATGAGCTGGATTTCCTTTAGTTCACTAGATAGAACCGTATCCAAGACCGTCTTGCTATCATCAAAATCAGGGTCTTGAGTCAAGTAACCAATCTGGTAATCATTCTTAGCTGAAAAAGGACTAACATCCCCATCAAATCCAGAAACACCAGAAACAACATCTAAAAGGGTGGTCTTCCCTGTTCCATTGACACCAATCAAACCAATTCTGTCTAGGTCATGGATGATAAAGGAAATATCCTTAAAAACGGTCTTATCACCGACGGATTTACTTAGTTTTTCAACGATAAAATCACTCATTTTTTCTCCCTCAGATAAGCATGGATGGCTTGACGGTCATTTTCCAATTCTCCATCGACAATGGCATACTCAATCTCTGTTAAAATCTCTCCCAAGTCTGGACCTGGTTGAAATCCATATTCCTTAATCAAAATGCCACCGTTGATTTGGATTTCTTTCTTGTCATGAATGGTCAGACTCTGGTAGGTTTCTATGATGACTTGTGGGTTGACTGGTTTGCCCTGAGCCTGACGAAGATTTTCAGCCTGTAAAATCAAATCCAAGTCAAAGCGATAACAATCGCGCTTGCTCAATTCTCCCTTTTCACGCAAGGCTAAAATAGTCAGCAAATTCTGAACTTGCTTAGCAAACTGACGTGAGGTCTTCCAAGCTTTCAAAAATGGCTGCACATTTTCAATCTCCAAAGCCCACAAAAGAGCTGCCCAGGCTTGCTCTGAAGATTCAAAGGTGAAATCAGTCTCCAAATCAAACAGTCTGTTAAGCTTGTCCTGGCTAGCTGCCATATCAGGGAGATAGTCATAAGCTTGACTCTCAATCATGGAAGCCAAGCCCCTTCTCCAAAATGGAGCCAGCAAGAGTTTATCAAACTCAACAAAAGTACGCTCTACAGAAATTTTCTCCAAAAGCGGCGTCAAAGTCTTCATAGCTTTAAATGTTTCTTGCTCAAGTTCAAAGCCAAGACTAGCCTGAAAACGGAAACCACGCATAATACGCAAAGCATCTTCGTTGAAACGCTCACTAGCCACTCCAACTGCTCGTAAGACTTGGTTTTCCAAATCCTCTAAACCATGAAACAAGTCAATGATTTCCCCTGTCTCATCCAAAGCAAAGGCGTTGACTGTAAAATCACGGCGCTTAAGGTCTTCTTCTAGCGAACGCACAAAGGAAACCGCACTGGGTCTGCGATAGTCCACATAGACATCCTCTGTCCGAAAAGTGGTTACCTCATACTCCTCATCCCCATCTAGTACCAAGACGGTTCCATGTTCGATTCCGATATCGGCTGTTCGAGGAAAAATCTGCTTGGTCTCTTCTGGATAAGAAGACGTCGCAATATCCACATCATGGATGGGACGATTGAGAAGGGCATCTCTGACGGAACCCCCAACAAAATAGGCTTCAAATCCTGCTTCTTTAATTTTTTCTAATACTGGTAAAGCCTTCTGAAATTCAGAAGGCATTTGCGTTAATCTCATAATAAGTGTTCTAATCCATAGACAAGCTCATGACGCTTGACAACTTCTTTAATTCCCAAATTCACCCCTGTCATGAAGGAGCTGCGATCATAAGAGTCATGACGGAGGGTCAATCCTTCTCCTTGATTTCCAAAGATGACTTCCTGATGGGCTACCAAACCTGGCAAACGAACTGAGTGAATACGCATGCCATCAAAATCAGCACCACGGGCACCTGTAATCAATTCTTCCTCATCAGGCGCACCTTGCTGGATAGACTCTCGAACTTCTGCCATTAACTCAGCTGTTTTAATAGCAGTTCCACTCGGAGCATCCTTTTTCTTGTCATGATGAAGCTCGATAATCTCCACATTTGGGAAATATTTAGCAGCCTGCTTCGCAAATTGCATGAGTAAAACAGCACCCAAGGCAAAGTTAGGAGCGATCAAGCCACCCAAATCTTGGGCACGAGAAAATTCTTTTAGCTCTGCAATTTCTTCACTTGTGAAACCAGTCGTTCCAACTACTGGAGCAAAGCCATTTTCAAGAGCAAAGCGTGTATTTTCATAGGCAACAGCTGGTGTAGTAAAGTCTACCCAGACATCCGCTTCAAAATCGACCAAATCAGCCTTATCCTTGAAAACAGGAATTCCTTGCCATTCTGACTCAGACTCAAAAGGATCCAAAACTGCTACCAAGTCCAAGTCTGGATCAGCCAAGACCATCTGACAAGCAGCCTGGCCCATCTTTCCCTTAAAACCAGCAATAATTACTCGAATACTCATCTCTACTCCTGACTAAGATACAAAGGACGTTAGCTGCCCATGAAAAATAGGGAATGACGCTGACTTTCCATGAAAGGAAAAACAGGCATCTTTTTTCATGAGGCAGGTAGTCCGTGTTCAATTTCTAAGATACAAGATTTCTTAACTAGCTTAAAAGCGCCAACTAAATCACTGGAATATAACCTAGAGCAATACTTCCTGCCCCTAGGTGTGTTCCAATGACACTACCAAATGTAGCAAGTGAAATATCCGTACCTACTCCAGATTCAAGTAAGTGCTGACGCAATTCTTCAGCCTTTTCAGGAGCATTCCCGTGAATGACAATGATACGGTATTGGCCTGAAGCTGTGGCTTCCTTGATAATTTCAATTAAGCGCTTGGTTGCTTTCTTTTCAGTACGAACTTTTTCGTAAACTTCAATCACACCTTGGTCATTGAAATAGAGGATTGGCTTAATGCTTAGCAGATTGCCCAAAATAGCAGCTCCATTTGAAAGGCGTCCACCTTTAACCAAGTGGTCCAAGTCATCCACCATGATGAAAGCAGATGTGTGACTAATTTGAATAGCTAGCTTATCCTGAATAATGGCAAAGTCATCACCCTGGTCTCGCCAGTTAAAGACACTTTCAACCATGATACCCAGAGGAGCACTTGTAATCAAAGTGTCTGGGAAGGCAATGGTTAAGCCCTCATAGTCATCGACCATATACTGGATATTTTGGTAAAAACCTGAAATTCCAGAAGATAGGAAAAGCCCCAAAACATGTGTATAGCCTTGTTCTTTGAGCCAAGTTAGAATCTCATCTAACTTTGCAATACTTGGTTGACTGGTCTTAGGCAATTCAGAAGCCTGAGCCATTTTTTGGTAAAATTCCTCAGCAGTCAGATTGATGCCTTCGACATACTCTTCACCATCAATATTGACAGGAATATCCAAGACAAACAAATCTTCTCTTTGTAAGGTCTCTGCACTGAGATAGGCAGAGGAATCTGTGATAACAGCTAATTTCATATTAGAACTCCAAATTGATTCCTGGTAAGTCTAATGCAATTTCAGTTACTTCGTAAGTCAAACGGTTAAGCATGTTCAAACATGGACGGGCCAAAGTTTCAACTTCCTCTTGATTAAACTCACTTGGTTCATTGACAATACGACCTTCTACATGGTTAACTTGGGAAATCGTTCCACTGATAACAAATTTGTCAAAGACAATCATAAAACTTAAGACAACCACTAAAGATGTCACTTGATTTTCTTGGTCATGTTGGAGTAATTGGAAGTTCACATCCACCTTAGTTTCAGGAGCTCCATTTTCATTTTCCCATTCAAAATTACGCGCATCAAAATGATACTGACTAACAAATTCTTGTTCACGTTTAAGATTCATGTCTTTCTCCCTTGGCTACAATATTATAAGCTATTGTACCATAATTTTTTATTTTCATCTAGTTTTCTAGGATTTAGTCAATCCCGATTTCAGCTCGAACTACGTCTGCGATAGTATCAACATAGTAGTCCACTTCTTCTGTTGTAGGCGCTTCTGCCATGACACGCAAAAGGGGCTCTGTTCCACTTGGGCGTACTAGGATACGGCCATTCCCTGCCATTTCTTCTTCCATCTTCTCGATGATAGCCTTAATAGCTGGCACTTCCATAGCCTTTTCCTTCATGGCATTTTCCACTCGGATATTGACTAATTTTTGTGGATAGATGGTTACTTCTACTGCCAACTCTGACAAACTCTTACCAGTTTCCTTCATGATTTTAGTCAATTGGACAGCTGATAATTGACCATCACCTGTTGTATTGTAGTCCATCAAGATGACGTGACCAGACTGTTCACCACCAAGGTTGTAACCTGATTTTCGCATTTCTTCCACAACATAGCGGTCGCCAACTGCAGTGACTGCCTTGTTAATGCCTTCACGGTCCAAGGCCTTGTGGAAGCCAAGGTTGGACATAACAGTTGTCACAATTGTATTTTGCGCCAATTGTCCTTTTTCAGAAAGATATTTTCCGATGATGTACATAATCTTGTCACCATCAACGATGTCGCCATTTTCATCAACAGCAATCAAACGGTCACTGTCTCCGTCAAAGGCCAAACCAATAGCTGAGCCGCTTTCTTTGACCACATCTTGAAGAGCTTCTGGGTGAGTTGAACCAACATTAAGGTTGATGTTAAGACCATCTGGTGTTTCCCCGATAACAGTTAATTGAGCGCCAAGGTCTGCAAAGATTTGACGGGCACTTGTAGACGCCGCACCGTTTGCTGTGTCCAAGGCAACCTTCATTCCCTCAAGAGGAGTTCCAGTTGAAACAAGATAGCCTTCATACTTACGCAAGCCTTCTGGATAATCTACCAAGGTTCCCAAGCCTTCTGCACTTGGACGAGGAAGAGTATCTTCCGCAGCGTCTAGCAAGGCTTCAATTTCTGCTTCTTTTTCATCGTCCAGTTTGAAGCCATCACCGCCAAAGAACTTAATTCCGTTATCAAGGGCTGGATTGTGGCTGGCAGAAATCATGACACCAGCACTTGCTCCTTCAGTTTTTACCAAGTAAGCTACTGCTGGTGTTGCCAAAACACCTAGTTTGTATACGTGAATACCAACTGAAAGAAGACCAGCTACCAAGGCAGATTCTAGCATTTCCCCAGAAATACGTGTATCACGTCCTACAAAAACTTTCGGTGCTTCCGTTTCATGTTGGCTAAGAACATAGCCTCCAAAACGTCCTAGTTTAAAGGCCAATTCTGGCGTTAATTCTACGTTAGCTTCTCCACGGACTCCATCAGTCCCAAAATATTTACCCATTTTTATAAAATCCTTTTCCTATTTTTAATTCGTTTTTGAACTAGTTGCTTTCGTTGACGAAGATGTCTCCGACGAACTGCTTGTTGTTGAATTTGATGTGCTTGAACTTGGTGCTACTGGTTTTGTAGTCACCTTCATTGTCGTGTCGAACGGAGTAATAACTGCCGGTAAGACAACACCATTGCGATCGATTGCCTGCAAAGGTACTGAACCACTGTAATTACCTGTTATGCGTTCGCTGGTTGGTAAAAGCGCAATAACTTTGTCAATCTTAGCTAATGTTTCCTGGTCAGTTGTGACCGAAACTCGTTCGTTTGACACGGTTATACTATCAATTTGTAACTTGGGATCAATCTGGCTTTGGTCAACTTGTGGCACAACAAGCATCCCATCTCGCTTAACCTTCTTCCCAACTTTCACTGTAATCTTTTGAGGCGTTGCCACAGCGGTCAATCCACTTGGAAGATTTTCAATATTCAAGGGAACTTCAATCGTTCCAACACTGGCATCCGTCAAATCAGCAGTTACCTTAAACTTACGAGTGCTCTCCTGCATTTCGCTGGCCAAGGTCACACGATTGGCTCCGGTTAATACCACTGAAACTTCTGATGCAAATCCGCTAATGAAATACTGGTCATCATCATAGTGAATAACAATAGGAACGTTCGTTATCGTATTGGTGTAAGTTTCTGATTTAACCTGCCTTGCGGTATTACTATTTTGAAAGTTGGTTGACGTTGCATAGATGAATAAGATACAAGCAAAAAAGAGAGATGAAATGATGTATAGACTATTTTTTCTCATATTTCCAACCTCCTAACAAACGGTCCTTGAAACTGACTTTTTCCTCAACGACTGGCAAAAGAATTGCTCGTAGCTCTGCTTCAAATTCTTCAATCGTCAAATCGTGCTTGAAAACACCGTTATAGGTAATAGAAATGCCACCTGTTTCCTCTGAGACGATGAAGGTCAAGGCATCGGATACTTCTGACAAACCGATAGCCGCCCGGTGTCTGGTCCCAAATTCCTTTGAAATCCCTGTGCTTTCTGTCAAGGGCAGATAGGCAGAGGTGACTGCAATCCGATTTTCTCTGATAATCACAGCACCATCGTGTAGGGGAGTGTTGGGGATAAAGATATTAATAAGGAGTTCAGCTGAAATATTGGCATCCAAAGGAATCCCTGTCGCAATGTATTCTTGCAAGGTCCGAACTCGTTGGATGGCAACCAGAGCACCAATTTTACGAGGACTCATATATTCAACCGACTTGATAAAGGCACGAATCATTTGCTCTTCTGCACTAATTTGAGCAGTAGAAAAGAAATCTGTCGCCCTTCCCAAGCGTTCCAAACCAGTCCGAATCTCTGGAGAGAAGATAACAACCGCAGCAATAACCCCATAGGTGATAATTTGATTAATCAACCAAGAAATCGTTGTTAAACCAAGGATATTGGCTACAACCTGGGCTAATACAAAGATCACGACCCCACGCACCAAAATCATAATCTTGGTGCCAGCTATCGCTTTTGTAAAACGATATAAAATATAAGCCACAATCAAAATATCAAACAGATTGATGGCAATACTCCAAGGACTAGAAAACAAGCTAGTCCAATATTGCAGGTTGGATAATTGTTGAAAGTTCATCTGCTGTCTCCTCTCTGTCCAAACACGTTCCTTTCTATTATACCATTTTTCTGACATTTTTTTCCCTATCCTACTTCATTTTAAATTAAGGAAAAATATGATAAAATAAACTGACTAGAAAAAACAAAGGAGAAACCATGTCTCAACTCTATGATATTACCATTGTAGGTGGTGGTCCTGTCGGGCTTTTTGCAGCCTTCTATGCTCATCTACGCCAAGCCAAGGTCCAAATCATCGACTCTCTTCCCCAACTCGGTGGACAACCTGCCATTCTCTATCCTGAAAAGGAAATTTTAGACGTACCGGGATTCCCAAACCTGACTGGAGAAGAGTTGACTAACCGTCTAATCGAGCAATTAAATGGCTTTGATACCCCTATTCATCTCAACGAAACGGTTCTTGAGATTGAAAAACAAGAAGAAGGCTTTGTAATTACAACTTCTAAAGGAAGTCACCTGTCTAAAACAGTTATCATCGCTATGGGTGGCGGTGCCTTCAAACCACGTCCTCTGGAACTAGAAGGCGTTGAAGGCTATGAAAATATCCACTACCACGTTTCCAACATCCAGCAATATGCTGGTAAGAAAGTGACGATTCTTGGTGGAGGAGACTCGGCTGTGGATTGGGCTTTGGCTTTTGAAAAAATTGCGCCAACTACCCTTGTCCACCGCAGAGATAATTTCCGCGCCTTGGAACACAGTGTCCAAGCCTTGCAAGAATCATCTGTGACCATCAAGACACCATTCGTCCCTAGCCAACTCCTTGGAGATGGAAAAACGCTCGATAAACTTGAAATCACAAAAGTCAAATCTGATGAAACAGAAACTATTGACCTAGACCACCTCTTTGTCAACTATGGTTTCAAATCTTCTGTCGGTAACCTTAAAAACTGGGGTCTGGACCTCAACCGCCACAAGATTATCGTCAACAGCAAACAGGAATCCAGCCAAGCTGGTATCTATGCTATCGGTGACTGCTGCTACTACGAAGGAAAGATTGATTTGATTGCAACAGGACTGGGTGAAGCACCAACCGCCGTCAACAATGCTATCAACTACATCGACCCTGACCAAAAAGTACAACCCAAACACTCAACAAGTTTATAAGAAAAGAACCACGAGTCCTACGATTCGTGGTTTTATAGTTCATCGGCTATAACTGGAGTTTTACTTTGTACCATTTAAAGCATTTGGATATTCTTTACTTTTCGTTTCTATAGTTTCAACTATTTTTGTAGAAAATTCTCCCTTCATCGAACTATCAATATTTTTCGAAACTTCTTTCAAACTTTCTTGAGCACTTAATAGAGAAATTTTCATATATTTTTCTGTATCTTTTTCTATAATGGAAATACGAGCTTTTTTTGCTGGAGCCAAGATGTTTTTTATAAATGATCGTTCCAACTCTTTTTCAATATTTCTTAGTGCCTCCTCTCCTCCCGCGAAAAAATCATTAATATAATCAAATACATTCGCCATTACTTTTTACCTCGTTCTTCTAAGCGCCGTTGCTGTTCCTGGGCTCTGGCAAGCTCATCTTCTAAAAGACGGTATTGTCGTTTGTATTCTTGCTCTAGCTTCATCTCTTCTTGTTCGAGTTGCCCTTGTCTATTTCGATATGCCATCTCGATTTGCTGACTAAAGTTGGATGCGAGTTGATTGGACTGATAACGCCATTCGGTTGTATCTCCACCTAACTGGTCTAAGGAATGGGAAATGATTCGATGCTTCTCATCAATCATATGCCGCAATTGTTGAAATTTATAGTTGGCTTCCTCATACTGATTTTCGATTTTTTTACAAGAACGTCGATAGTTATCCTCACATTCTTCTAAACGCTGGCGCTTTTTCCAGATGTCATCCTGAATCATAACAAACTCTCCCACTGGCTAAATTTACTAGCTAATTCCCTATCTTCATCTAATTTTTTCTGAATACCGTCTTTGATTTGCTTTTCTAAATCTGTAAAATCTTTTTCTAACTGTTTTGCCTTATCTACAACAGGATGAAATCGATTCTGAATGATACCAATAGTTGTTTCATAGTTCAAGCCTCCTTCGGAATAGGCGACCTCTGTTTCATATGAACTAAGGATAAAGCCCCAAGGGACATTACTGCAAGATGCAAATACTTCACTTGCGTCTTGAATTCCTCTATTATAGTTATTTTTTATAATATCCATCTCCTCTGTGACGATACGGCAAATACCCGAAGCTGCAATCTTAGCTTGCTCAGAGTCCAGAAAGAGTTGTTCCCCTGCTGTATATCCATCGGAAGCCAATATATTTTTAAGTGTTTTATACCCTTCCATTTTAATCAGAAAGTCGTTATATGCGACTGTACTGGTGTTGGAGAAAATTTTTATTTTCCCATCCTTATCCAAGCGATAACCATAGGTCATATGTTGATTGATAGGGTCTTCTGATTCACTATCTACATAATAAACCATACCTACAGACCCGATACTGCCCTTCGCAATATCTCTACCAACCATGCTAATATTATCTTTAGCGTCAGCATAGTTATAGATACGCCCTTTAATCTGATCAACAATTTTTCTCTGTTCGGGGCTAAGGATTCGATAGATATCAGGCCCGTTAAAGATATAAGCCTGTTGGATTCGTTCTATTTGGGCCGCTTCAAGGGCAGCCATGGCATACTGAGCATCCATAGATCCAAGCGAATGCCCATAGATATTAATCTTGGCATTGGGATATTTTTCCATGATGTCTTTTAAAGCTCTGGCAGAAGCCTTTAATTGCTCAGTAGATTGATCTTGATCGCTGGGAACATTTTGTTTCAGGATATGCGTTCCAATCACGAAATCATTTTCTGCCCAGTCATTCCAGACATCTGCTGTTTCTTTAAAAATATGATCTGGGCCCGTAGAACCACGAAAGAGGACCGTTACTTCCTGTACATCCTCAGCATTTTCATCAGGATTTTTTACAACTGCATAAACCTGCTCGCCCGCTCCTGTAGTATTGTTGTAGACTTGGGTGACAGTGCCAACGCTTCTATCATATTGGTCCTTAACCTCACGATTAATTGAGTTATCGTTATATTCAGTCATTGCAATCTGAAGATTTGAATCATCGACATATTTTCTCATTTTTTAGATTCCTTTAACATAGATGATAATTTAGGTGATACAGTATATCCATAAGATTCATAATTTCCTGAATTATCTTTTATTAAGCCAAAGTGAAAATCTAATTCCTTATCATTATTAAAATATATCCTTACCATTAGTCCTCCCATTGGATTATACTCTAAAGTTTCCGTATCAATATCATATGATTTAATGATTCCATCTTCTGTTAATGCTTTAGGATCATTTGCCTTCATATGATTTTCATAAACCTTCTTTGCCTCATCACTTGTCGCGATGGCAATCATTTCTTGTTTCTTTTGATATTGGTGCATGCTACAACCTCCTATTGTGATTCCAATTACTGCTAAAATACTGAATAAAATAATCATACTTTTTTTAGTTTTTTTCATGGCGCCTCCTTTATGCTATCCTATCAATATATTAGGGACTAACTTACTCATAGTATAGCATAATTTTCCTCTACATCCTCAGCATTTTCTTTGGGATTCTTTACAACGGCATAAACTTGCTCACCCGCTCCTGTAGTATTGTTGTAGACTTGGGTGACAGTGCCAAGTTGATCTCCTCTTTGAGTTTTCACAACATGATCTAAATCCATTTCAGAGTCATACTCTGTCATTGCTATTTGAAGATTTTTATCGTTTACATAGTCCTTAATCATTTTTTCCTTCTTCCAAAATCCTGTTTAGGTCACCAGTATATCCATAGTATGCAGTACTATAGGTACCATCTCCATTATCTATTAAGTTAAAATTCATCCTAAGATCTTTTTTCCCGTTCAAAAATAAACGTACCATTAAACCTCCCATTGGATTATAGGAAAGTTTTTCTTTATCAATTTCATAACTCTTAATGATCCCCTCTTCGGTCAGTGCTTTGGGATCTTCTTTCTTTAAATATTCTTCATAAACCTTTTTCGCCTCATCGCTGGTCGCGATGGCAATCATTTCTTGTTTTTTTTGATATTGGTGCATGCTACATCCTCCTACTGCGATTCCAATTACTGCTAAAATACTGATTAAAATAATCATACTTTTTTTAGTTTTTTTCATGGCGCCTCCTTCATGCTATCCTATCAATATATTAGGGACTAACTTACTCATAGTATAGCATAATTTTCCTCTACATCCTCAGCATTTTCATCAGGATTTTTTACAACTGCATAAACCTGCTCACCCGCTCCTGTGGTATTGTCGTAGACTTGAGTGACAGTGCCAAGTTCGCTTTCATATTGGTCATATAAAGTTCTTTCCTCACCCATATTATCCTGATACTCTGCCATTGCAGTTTGAAGGTTATTTTCTTTAACATAATTTTGTGTCATTCATTATTTCCTTTCAAAAGTTTGGATAATTTTGGTGAAGTAGAATAATATGCTGAATGGTATGAGCCATCTTTGTTTTCAATCAAATTATAATTTATATTTAATTCATTATCTTTGTTGATAACCACCGAAACCATCAATCCCCCCATTGGGTTATAATCTAAGCTACTTTCATCAACAACATAATCCTGGATAACATCTGCATTAGTAAATGCATTAGGATCCTTCGATTTCATAAAATGTTCATAAACCTTCTTCGCCTCATCGCTGGTCGCGATGGCAATCATTTCTTGTTTCTTTTGGTATTGGTGCATGCTACAACCTCCTATTGTGATTCCAATTACTGCTAAAATACTGAATAAAATAATCATGCTTTTTTTAGTTTTTTTCATGGTGTCTCCTTTAACCTGACCGTGTAGCTCATCTATAGTATATCATAGATTATAATGTCGACTTTCATTAAAATGTTTTTCACATATTTATTTTATTAAGTTAAAAAAATAACCACGAGTCCTACGATTCGTGGTTTTATAATTCATCGGCTATCTTATTGATTTTTCTGAGTCTGTGGTTAACACCACTTTTGGTCAGAGGGGCGCTAAGGCTATCAGCTAACTGCTGAATAGAATAGTCTGGGTGTTGAATCCGCAACTGCGCTACCTCCTGCAAATCCACTGGCAGATTTTCTAAGCCCATGATATCTTTGATTTTACTGATATTGTTGATGGTCTTCATGCTAGCAGAAACTGTTCGAGCAATATTGGCCGTTTCAGCATTATTAGCCCGATTAAGGTCGTTACGGGTTTCACGCAAAATCTTAACTCGTTCAAAATCATCACGCGCCTGCATGGCTCCGATTACTATAAGAAAGTCCATAATATCTTCGGCTCGCTGGAGATAAGTCACAGCCCCCTTCTTGCGCTCAAGCACCTTGGCATCCAGTAAAAATTGCTGGAGAAGGGAGGCAAGACCTTGCGCGTGGTCCAGATAAACAGAACTGATTTCCAACTGGTACTTGCCAGACTCCGGATCACGAATACTTCCATTTGCCAAGAAAGCGCCACAAAGATAAGCGCGTCCTGCTTCCTCGTCCGATAAAATCGCATCATCAATACCTGTTTCCAGGCCAAAAAAGGAGTCTGCCAAGTGCAAATCGCTCAACAAATTCTGCACCTTTTCATCTGTAAAAACGGTATAGACCCGATTCTTACGAAGATTACTTCTTTGGTGGTGTCGGATTTCTGATTTGATTTCATAGAAATGGAGAAAGGACTCATAGAGGTGACGAGCCAGTTTGGCATTTTCTGTCACGACAGACAAGGTCAAGCCCGAAGTCGAGAGACCGATACTGCCAGACATTTTGATAATGGCGGATAATTCATGCCGGCTTAAATGGTGCTGACCTAGGATTTCTTCTTTAACTGCTACTGTGAAACTCATTTTCTCACCTGTATAATCCGCATCAACTCATCCACGATCAAATCTCCATCGTGAAAGGCACCCCCATTTTCCAGACGAAGGAAGTTAGAGGAAATCACGCGCGGAACTTGCTTACAAAGACCAGCAAAATCATGTTCCACCTGCACTAAGTATTCATCAAAACGGTTGGAATTCATGTATTCCTGAGGCACTTTTTCAATATTCACCAAGACAGTGTCGATAAAAGGTCGGCCAAGGTGACCATGCAAGACTTCCACGTGGTCACTATCTGTAAAGTGTTCTGTCTCCCCACGTTGGGTCATGATATTGCAGACATAAGCTATTTCTGCCTTGGTTTCCAAAAGTGCCTGCCCAATTTCCTTAATCACGATATTAGGTAAAATCGAGGTAAAGAGGGAACCAGGTCCGAGGACAATCATGTCACTTTCAAGAATGGTCTGCACTACTCGACGACTGGCCAGAGGCGTATCATCGTTGAGGGTATTGGTCACATAGACATGGTCAATCATGCCTGGATGGTCTGCAATATGGCTCTCTCCAGCTACTTCTGTCCCATCCTGAAAGACCGCATGAAGGGTCAAAGGATGGTCACTGGAAGGATAAATCTTCCCAGTTGTATGGAAAAATTTGCTCAGTAACTGCATGGCATTATAGGTCGAACCCTGCATTTCTGACAAGCCAGCAATGATGAGATTACCCAATGGATGGCCAGCAAAGGCTCCCGCATCCTCAGAGAAGCGATACTGAAAGACCTTTTCATAAAATTTTGGCATATCTGACATGGCTACAAGGACATTGCGGAGATCACCTGGCGGTGTCAACTGCTGCATATTTTTTCGAAGTTCACCTGATGAACCACCATCATCCGCCACCGTTACGATAGCAGCAATTTCCACATCTTTTTCACGCAGACTTTTTAGAATGACAGGAATCCCAGTTCCTCCACCAATCACCGTTATCTTTGGTTTTCTCATGAACGGTTTACCGTTTCCTTTCTTCGGTCTTTGTCACGATGCCCTTCATTGACAGGCCAATTCTTGGATAAGTCCTGCGCCAAGCGTTTAGCAAAGGCCACACTACGGTGTTGACCACCCGTACAACCCATGGCAATGGTCAAAACGGACTTCCCTTCCTTTTGGTAACTTGGCAAAATCGGCTCAATCAAGGCCAATAAATGCTGATAAAAATCTTCTGACTCAGGATGATTCATGACATAGTCATAAACAGGTTCGTCTACACCCGTTTGGTTTCTCAGTTCTGGAAGATAATATGGATTTGGCAAAAAGCGCACATCAAAGACTAAATCTGCATCAATCGGGATTCCATATTTAAAGCCAAAAGACATGACTTCGATACGGAAAGACTGGGCTTGTTCTTGGTCTGAAAACTGCTCTGCAATGGTTTTACGTAGCTCACGTGGAGTGAGTTCAGTCGTATCCACCACATTTTGACTCATATTTTTCAAAGGCGCCAAGAGTTCACGTTCCAGCTTGATTCCATCCAAAATCCGTCCATCTGCAGCTAGAGGGTGACTTCGTCTAGTTTCCTTGTAACGAGCTACCAATTCTTTATCAGCTGCATCCAAAAAGAGAATTTTAAAGTCCAGTTCTTCCTTATTTTCCAACTCATCCAAAACCGCTTGAATTTCTGAAAAGAAAGAACGGCTACGCATATCCACTACCAAGGCCAACTTATGGTCGTCTTCCTTTGTTTCCACCAACTGCAAAAACTTAGGCAAGAGAGCTGGAGGCATATTGTCAATAGTAAAATAACCCAAATCTTCGAAGGACTGAATGGCAACTGTTTTCCCTGCGCCACTCATCCCTGTTACAATCACCAAGTGAAGTTGTTTCTTTGTCATCTTTTTCTCCTTATATCAAAAGAAGTTTGGCAGAACCAAACTTCAACTGGCTTATCCAATCTCTGCGATGACTTCGATTTCGACTTTTACATCACGAGGAAGACGAGCTACCTCCACAGCTGAACGAGCTGGAAATTCCTCTTTAAAGGCCGTTTGGTAAACCTCATTAAAAGGAACAAAGTCGTTCATATCGCTCAAGAAACAAGTTGTTTTGACAACATGGTCAAAGTCAGTTCCTGCCTCTGCCAAAATAGCACCAATGTTTTTCAAGACTTGTTCTGTCTGTTCTTGGATTGTTTCTCCAACGATTTCCCCAGTTTCAGGAGAGAGAGGAACTTGACCACTAGCAAACAAAAGGTTGCCAACGATTTTTCCTTGAACATATGGTCCGATAGCCTTTGGGGCTTTGTCTGTATGAATTGTTTTTGCCATTTTCTTTTCCTCACAATTTTTCTAAGATTGCATCCCAAGCCTCATCCATCCCTGCCTTGCTGACAGATGAAAAGAGGATGAAATCATCACTTGGGTCAAAATTTAATTTCTTTTTGATTGCTGATTCGTGCTTGTTCCATTTACCACGAGGAATCTTGTCCGCCTTGGTCGCAACGATAATAACCGGAATCTCGTAATACTTGAGAAATTCGTACATCTGCACATCATCTGCTGACGGGTCATGACGGAGGTCAACTAGACTAACCACTGCACGGAGATTTTCCCGAGTCGTTAAGTACTCCTCAATCATGCGCCCCCACTTTTCACGTTCCTTCTTGGAAACGCGGGCATAGCCATAACCAGGCACATCCACAAAGCGCATTTTGTCATCAATGTTAAAGAAGTTGAGAAGCTGGGTTTTACCAGGTTTCCCTGATGTTCGAGCTAGATTCTTGCGGTTCAGCATGGTATTGATAAAGCTAGATTTACCAACATTTGAACGCCCTGCTAGGGCAATCTCTGGCAGTTCATCCTGCGGATAGTGGGATTTATTCGCCGCACTGAGCAAGATTTCTGCATTGTGTGTATTAAGTTCCATAGTCACCTCTAGGCTGTTTCTAGGATTGGTTTATCCGTTCCATCGACAGCTTCTTTTGTGATGCGGACCAATTTAACATTTTCCTGACTCGGTACTTCAAACATGACATCTAACATGGTTTCTTCAATAATCGAGCGAAGACCACGCGCACCCGTTTTGCGTTCGATAGCCTTATTGGCAATCTCTTGAAGAGCTTCGTCGTCAAATTCCAACTCGACATCATCATAAGAAAGCAAGGTTTGGTACTGTTTGACCAAGGCATTTCTTGGCTCTTTCAAGATGCGAACCAAATCATCTACTGTCAACTGTTCAAGAGCTGCAAAAACAGGCAAGCGTCCAATCAACTCAGGGATAATACCAAATTTTTGAATATCTTCTGCGATGATTTCCTGCATGTAAGAGCTGTTTTCATCAATCGCTTTATTGTTTTGACCAAATCCGATGACTTTTTCACCCAGACGTTGTTTGACAATTTCCTCAATACCATCAAAGGCACCACCCACGATGAAGAGGATATTTTTAGTATCCACCTGAATCATCTCTTGTTGTGGATGCTTGCGTCCACCTTGAGGCGGCACGCTAGCAACGGTTCCCTCGATAATCTTGAGGAGGGCTTGTTGCACCCCTTCACCAGAAACATCACGTGTGATAGAAACGTTCTCGCTCTTCTTAGCAATCTTGTCAATTTCATCCACGTAGATAATGCCACGCTCTGCACGTTCGATATTAAAGTCAGCAGCCTGCAAGAGTTTGAGGAGAATATTTTCCACATCCTCACCTACATAACCAGCCTCAGTAAGAGCTGTCGCATCTGCAATAGCAAAAGGTACATTCAAGCTCTTAGCCAAGGTCTGAGCAAGAAATGTTTTCCCTGAACCAGTTGGGCCAATCATCAAGATGTTTGACTTCTGCAAATCCACGTCTTCTGACTCTTCACGCGTATCGTGGAAATTGATGCGTTTGTAGTGGTTGTAAACCGCCACTGCCAAGGCACGCTTGGCACGATCTTGACCGATTACATAGTGGTTCAAGATATGGAGGAGTTCGATTGGTTTTGGTACCTCAGACAAGTCTGCCAAGACTTCTTCCGCCAACTCCTCTCGAATGATTTCCTGAGCCAACTCCACACATTCATTACAGATAAAGTCGTTGTTCCCAGCGATTATTTTTTGTACTTCTTCTTGGCTTTTGCCACAAAATGAGCAATAAACCATCATATCATTATTCCTATTTGTAGGCATGATTTCCTTCCGTTCTATTCTATACTTTCATTCTATCTAAAATAAGGTCATGTAAAAAGCATGGACACTGTTTACCAGATTGGTAAAAGCATTCAACCAGAGTAAAGCAGACAGTCCATAGCGCTTCTTACGAAAAGCCTGTGCTCCAGTCAAAATACAGATCACACACAAAAAAGCTGTAAAAAATCCAAATATACTGCGCTCCATTAGACTTCCTTTCTATCTCGGTATTCGATGGTAAAATCATAGTCATTTTTCTCATCTCGGGTATAAGATTTGCTTGCGACTGTCTCAAAACGAGACAAGTCAAACTCCGCAGGGAAATAGGTATCTCCCTCCACCTGAGCATGAATCTGCGTCACGATGATTTCATCTAAATAAGGCTCAAAAGCCTGAAAAATCTGCTTTCCGCCAAGGATATAGAGATTTTTTTCCTGACTCTGATACCACGCTAAAACAGACTCCACATCTTGAAATACGAGCGCCCCATCTATGACTTCTTCGCTATTGCGCGTTAAAATCAGGGTTTGCCGTTTTGGAAGCAGACGACGTCCCATACCATCAAAGGTCACTCGTCCCATCAGTATAGCATGATTTAAAGTTGTTTCCTTAAAATGTTGCAACTCTGCTGGCAAATGCCAAGGGAGACGATCTTCCTTCCCAATCACACCTTTTTCATCTTGGGCCCAAATGGCTACAATTTTCTTAGTCATGCTTCCCTCCTTTTCACTGATAGTACTATTTTATCAAAAAACTCAAAAAAAGACTGGTTTGGAATGCGTTCAGTTTGATAGAAAAGAAGCAGGCTAGCTTTAGCCTGCTTCTCCGGTCCCTAGGACATACGTTTCTTTGCTTCTGATTCAATTTTTTTGACTACTTCTTGAATGTTCAAGCCAGTTGTATCAAGGTAGACAGCGTCCTCTGCTTGTTTGAGAGGTGAAGTCTCACGATGGCTATCCTTGTAGTCACGCTCAGCAATTTCCTCTTTTAGGGTTTCAAGGTCTGTTTCAATTCCCTTGGCAATATTTTCCTTGTAACGGCGTTCTGCTCTTTCATCAACAGAAGCTACTAAGAAAATTTTCAATTCTGCTTGTGGCAATACAACAGTCCCAATATCGCGACCATCCATGACAATCCCACCTTGCTGGGCAATCTCTTGTTGGAGAGAAACTAGTTTCTCACGTACTTCAGGAATTGCTGCAATAGCAGAAACATGATTGGTCACTTGATTTTCACGAATAGGATGAGTAATGTCCACATCTCCTACAAAGACAAGTTGTTCTCCAGTTTCTGAGCGCCCAAAGCTGATTGGATGCTGGTCCAATAAGGCTAAAAGTTCCTCAATTTCTTCCACTCCTAACTGGTGTTTCAGAGCCATATAGGTCGCCGCACGATACATAGCACCTGTATCTAGATAGGTATAACCAAAATTTTTAGCAATAATCTTAGCAACCGTACTCTTACCGCTTGAAGCTGGACCATCGATAGCAATTTGAATCGTCTTCATTTATGACTCCTATCTAGTCTTAATCACATCTCCAGGATTTGCAAACCAAGATCCTGTAGCCATATGTCCAGGATTCAATGCTTCTAATTGAGCAATTGAAATACCTGCACGTTGTGCCAAGACAGCTTCACCCTCACCAGCCTGAACTGTAATTGTTCCTTCACTAGCAGCATGTTCTTCGGAATGACTCTCACTAGAGGAGCTCTCTGTAGAAGTTGCTTCTTCAGTCTTGCTAGATGAAGAAGACGATTCTTCTGTTACAGAAGTTGAAGCAGGGGCAGATGAATCATAAAAATCTTTCAAGGCTGCTGTGCGATTACTCCCTCCGCTTGAAAGGTAAATCAATACTATTATCATTGCTACAACAATCACGAAAAAGAGACTAGCTAGAATCGTCAAAACACGATTTGCAACAACGCCTGTACCTTTTTGATTACGTTGATGTCGTTCCGTTCTCGTCTGTTCTTCCTGATTCTCATAAATATCTTCTTGCCACGGTTCCTTTGCCATACCTTACTCCTTGTTTTTTTTTACTTTTCTTATTACAATATAAATATGAAAATCACACTTATACCTGAACGTTGCATCGCCTGTGGGCTTTGCCAAACTTATTCTGAATTATTTGACTACCACGATAATGGAATCGTGCGTTTTTACGATGACCCTGACCAACTAGAAAAAGAAATCTCTCCTAGCCAGGACGTCGTAGAAGCTGTTAGAAACTGTCCGACACGTGCCTTGATTAAAGATTAACTCTAATACCGATAAGAACGTTCCACTCCTTCTAGTTTAGCATATTTCCATGCAAAATTATAGTCTTTTCTCTTTATTTTTTTCTGTAAAATCAGGAAGGTCACTTTTTTCTTTGACGAGATAAAGTGGTCTTTTTTTAGTCTCTAGATAAATCTTACTGATATACTTGCCGAGAATCCCAATGGTCAAGAGTTGAATCCCACCAAGGAAGAGAATAACAGCCATCAGAGAGGTCCAACCTGATGTCGGATTGCCCAAAATGAGGGTCCGCACCACAACAAAAAAGGTCATAAGCAGAGAAATAAAACAAGATAGGAGACCTGCCACAAAGGCTATAATCAAGGGAAAATCTGAAAAATTAATAATCCCTTCAATAGAGTAGAAAAAGAGTTGCCTAAAACTCCAACTGGTCTTGCCAGCCTGCCTTTCGACATTTGGATAGTCCAGATAATAGGTTTTAAAACCGACCCAGGCAAAGAGCCCCTTTGAAAAACGATTGGACTCGGTCAGGCTTAAAATAGCATCGACTACAGATCTTCTCATCATGCGAAAATCACGGACACCTGACGGCAGGGCTACTGGACTAATTTTTTTCATGAAGCCGTAAAATAGATTAGCACAAACACTGCGAAAGAAGGGTTCCCCCTCTCGACTAATTCTACGTGTCCCAACACAGTCCAAATCTGTATTTTGGTCTAGTAAGTTTTTCATCTCAAGCAACATACTCGGAGGATCTTGGAGGTCTGCATCCATTACTACCACCAGATCTCCTGTCGCATGCTGCAGGCCCGCATACAGAGCTGCTTCTTTACCAAAATTTCGCGAGAAAGAAATATAATGAACTGCTGGATTTTGCTCCCGATAGGCCTTTAAGAGTTTCAAGGTCCCATCACTTGATCCATCATCGACAAAGACATACTCGATTTCTGTTTCCAAATCTGGAAGTAAATCTTCCAAAGCCTGATAAAAAAGAGGAAGTACTTCCTCTTCGTTTAAACAGGGGACAATGATTGACATCACCATCTTAGTCTTCAAATCCATTTGGATGCTTGCTTTGCCAACGCCATGCGTCTTCACACATTTGAGTGATGCCGAGTTCTGCTTCCCAGCCCAGTTCTGCTTTAGCTTTTGCAGGATCTGAATAGCAGGCCGCAATGTCACCTGGGCGACGATCTACGATGCGGTAAGGAATTGCTCGTCCCACTGCTTTTTCCATATTTTGGATAATTTCAAGAACTGAGTAGCCTTTACCTGTTCCAAGGTTATAAACGTTTAGGCCTGAACCTTTTTGGATTTTTTTCAGAGCTGCAACGTGACCTTTAGCCAAATCGACAACGTGGATATAGTCACGAACACCAGTTCCGTCTTCCGTATCGTAATCGTCTCCAAACACTTGCACTTGCTCTAATTTTCCAACGGCTACTTGAGTCACATATGGCAAGAGATTGTTTGGAATACCGTTTGGATTTTCTCCCAAATCACCACTCTCATGAGCTCCGATTGGGTTGAAGTAACGAAGCAAGACCACATTCCATTCTGAGTCTGCCTTGTAGATATCGGTCAAAATTTCCTCTAGCATAAGTTTGGTACGACCGTATGGATTGGTCACTGAAAGTGGGAAATCTTCCAAGATTGGCACGGTGTGCGGATCCCCGTAAACTGTCGCAGAAGAACTGAAAATAATGTTTTTACAGTTGTTTTCTTCCATGACCTTCAAAAGACTAACAGTTCCAGCGATATTGTTGTCATAGTAGGCAAGAGGAATACGGGTAGATTCACCGACAGCCTTCAAGCCAGCAAAGTGAATGACCCCTGTTGGTTCTTCTTGCTTGAAAATATCTCTTAGAGTATCGGTATCACGGATATCTGCCTCATAGAAAGGCACTTCAACTCCTGTGATTCTTTCAACAACTTCTAAACTTTTTCTGTTACTATTAACAAGGTTATCCACCACAACAACTTGATGACCTGCTTGGATTAACTCAATAACAGTGTGGGTTCCGATAAAACCTGCTCCACCCGTTACCAAAATCTTTTCTTGCATCTTTTTTCCTCGATTCTCGGATTATTTTTTCTTATTTTACCATTTTTGATAGGGAATGTCATTTGCCATCCTAGAGGGGAGGCTAAAATTTCAGTAAAATTCTTATTCGCTTTTTACTCGTTTGACATAGTTTTCAATTGGATAGTTTAGAGGATCCAAAGTCATCTCCTTGCCTTGGACCAGTTGAGCCAGATGGTAACCAATGATAGGACCAGTTGTGAGGCCTGAAGAACCTAGTCCACTAGCAGCATAGACACCTGACAATTCTGGAACCTGCCCAAAGAAAGGAGAGAAATCGCTGGTATAGGCACGGATTCCCACTCGTTCACTTCTGGAAGTCGCTTCCGATAAAACAGGATAGTGGGGCAAGGCTGCCTCCTCCATTTGTTTGAGCAAGGTTTCATCTACCGTCAAATCAAATCCCATGTCATTTTCATGAGTAGCGCCTAGGGATAATTTCCCACCTGCAAAAGGAATCAAATCCCACTCCCCTTCTGGCATAACAACAGGGTAAGCTTCCATGTCTTGGGCAAGTTGATAATCTCGGAGTTGCCCCTTTTGGGGACGAACATCTACTTCATAACCTAAAGGTTCTAACAGGTGTCCCAACCAAGCTCCCGTCGCCAAAATAACCTGATCAAACACTTCTTCGTCAATCTGGTAACCTGATGCTAAAGGTGTCAGAGTTACTTTTTCTTTGACCAGCTTGACCTGACTGGCTTCTAGTAAACGAGTCACTAAGAGTTGACCATCTACTCTCGCTCCACCAGAAGCATAGAGCAAGCGATCAAATCCCTGCAAGCCAGGGAATAATTCATTAGCTGATGCTGGATCCAGAATGGCTAACTGATCTATCAAGGGAGATTCTTCTCTGCGCTGGAGGGCTAGTTGATAGAGTTCTTCCAACTTGGATTCGTCCTTTTTCAAGAGAAAAACTCCTGAGCGTTGGTAAAAGTCGATTTCCTGACCAGACTTTTCTAAATCAGCCAACAAATCCACATAAAAGTCAGCTCCCAAGCGCGCCATCTTGTACCAAGCTTTATTGCGGCGTTTGGAGAACCAAGGACTGATAATTCCCGCTGCTGCCTTGGTAGCCTGACCTTGTCCATGGTCAAAAACGGTCACCTCTAAATCTGCTTCTTTGGAGAGGTAGTAGGCGGCTGTGGCACCTACAATCCCTGCTCCAATAATGGCAACTTTTTTCATTGTCTTCACTTCCTAACTAGATATGGTGGAAAGGATTGGTCGATGCCTGACTAGGCAAGATATCAATATCCCAGCCCTTTTCTTCCTTCCATTGAGTAAGTAGTGCTGCAATTTTTTCCACAAAAAGCACTTCGATATAGTGGCCTGGGTCCAATGCCAGCAAGCCATCAGACAGCATATCCTGAGCTGTGTGGTAGTAGATATCGCCAGTGATGTAGACATCTGCCCCTTTAGTTAAGGCATCCTTATAGAAAGACTGCCCGCTACCTCCACAGATGGCCACTCTTGAAATAGACTTCTGCAAATCACTCTCTTGATAATGCACCATTCGAAGGCTATCTAAACCAAAGACTTGCTTGACATGTTGGGCCAATTCCCCAAATGTCTGAGGCTGAACATTCCCAATACGACCAATTCCACGTTCAGGACCTGTCTCCTGCAGATAGGTCGTCTCCTCAATGCCTAGCATCTGACAGAACCAGTCATTGAGGCCATTTTCAACGATGTCAATATTGGTATGGCTGACATAAACTGCAATGTCATACTTGATGAGATCAATGTAAATCTGATTTTGCGGACGGCTGGCGACCAAGTCCTTGATGGGACGGAAAATCGGCGCGTGCTTAACGATAATCAGGTCCACACCCTTTTCAATGGCTTCAGCCACCGTTTCTTCACGAATATCCAGAGCAACCATGACACTTTGGATATCCTTGTCCAAAGTTCCAATTTGCAGGCCACGACTGTCTCCCTCCATGGAGAATTCCTGAGGGCAAAAGGCTTCATATGCGTTAATTACTTCACTTGCTAGCATGGAGAACCTCCTTGATGGCTTGAATTTTATCTACTAGAACTTGACGTTCTTCCAGATTTTTTTCTGGGATTTGTCCGAGGGCAAACTCTAGCTTAACAGCTTCTTTTTGCCATTTTTGGACAAAGACTGGACTGACCTCTTTGGACAAGAAAGGTCCAAAGCGAACATCACTGGCTGACAGCTTCATTTGTCCTGCTTCCACCACCAAAATCTCGTAAAACTTGCCAGCTTCTTCTAAGATGCTTTCAGCTACAATCTGAAATCCGTTTTCTTGTAGCCAGATACGCAAGTCGTCTTCACGATTATTGGGCTGGAGGATCAATCGTTCTACATTAGCTAACTTGTCCAAGCCTTCTTCTAAAATCCTAGCAATCAAACGGCCACCCATACCTGCTATGGTGATGACCGACACTTGGTCAGTCTCTTCAAAAGCTGCTAATCCATTGGCTAAACGAACCTGGATTTTCTCCTTTAGACCGTGCGCATCAACATTTTTGACTGCAGATTGGTAGGGACCTTCCACCACCTCACCTGCAATGGCGCTTTTGATTTGGCCTCTCTCAACCAACTCGATAGGCAGATAAGCATGGTCACTCCCCACATCTAGTAAAATAGCCCCTTGGGGAACAAAGGAAGCCACCAATTCTAATCTCTTTGAAATCATTCTCTCTCTCTTTCCAAAACTCTATTACCTCTTATTATACCACATTTCAACTGGCAATCTTGTACCTAAAAAGACCGCAATCCACAGATTGCAGCCTTTCTTTATTTTCTAGCTTGGTAGCGACTGGTCAAAATGAAAATCACGGTAAAGAACAGCATCATGATACCATAAACAGGTAGTGTTTGTCCTGTTAAGGTTGAAATTTCAAGCAGTTTTTGAATTCTTGGGAAGAGAGCTGTGGCTAGGAAACCTCCTACTGACCAAACAATCAAGAGGACACGCCATAGGGTAAATGGCATGCAGGCTCTAAATACGGATAAGAAACCAATTGATCCCAAGAGATAATAGAGTAGAGTTGAGATTTCTAACTCAGACCAACCTTGGCTACTTCCAAATATTTTCACAAAAAGAACGCTGAAGACGACCATGAGAGCACTTGGTAGAGCACGAAGCATGGATCTTCTGAGGAAGTTTGGCTCGACAGGTTTGATATTTCGCTCAAAAGTCAGAACGAATGGTGGGAAACCTTCCACGAACTGGTCAATCATGGTAATCTGGATTGGAATGAAGGGGAAAATCAAGATCCACTCAGACCGACCTAGTAAAGCACTGGCGATACAGATAACTGCGAGCAAGAAGGAATAAATCGTCTTAATCAAGAAAATCGGTGCAATGTGGGCAATGTTATTGACCACACGACGACCTTCAAAGAGAATCTCAGGAACATCATTAAAGTCTGAGTTCAAGAGAACCAAATTGGCAATCTGACGTGTTGCCGGGTCTCCCTCAGCCATCACGATGGAACAATCTGCCTCACGAAGAGCCAAGATATCATTAACACCGTCCCCTGTCATAGCTGTTGTATGCCCTGCTTTTTTCAGCGTTTGGATGATGAGTTTCTTTTGATGAGGGGAAACACGTCCGAAAATCGCAGTCTCCTCCGCCATAGCAACCAATTCCTCATCCGTAATTTTCGAGCAATCGACATAGCTGTGGTAGTCCGCAAAACCAGCCTTCTGGGCAATGCTGGATACCGTAACTGGATTGTCACCAGAGATAATCTTGAGACCCACTTCCTGAGAACGGAGATAGTCCAGCGTCTCTGCTGCTCCTTCTCGGATAGGGTCCAAGATTTCTAGCAAGGCTAGAGCCTGAATATCAGATGGTTTCTGAGGCTTGTGATGGTCTAATTTCTCCTGACTGATGGCTAAAACCAAGACACGTGATCCTCTCTCCAAGGCCTCTCTAGCTTCTGGGACTTCAGAGGCAAGCAACATCTCAGGCGCCCCTAAGAAAACTGTTCCCAAACCTTCTAACTCCATGGCTCCCCACTTGCGGTCGCTTGAGAAAGGCAGATTAGAAATCATAGGATAAGTAACTTCTCCCACAAAACGCTGGCGAATAGCTTGCGCAGTTGGATTTTTATCCTCACTATGGGCCATGTAACTAGTCAGGATACTGGCAATAGCCTCTTCACTATAAGTTTCCGTCAGTGGAAGAACAGCCTCCACCTGCATCTTTCCTTGGGTGATGGTGCCCGTCTTGTCCAAACAGAGCATATCCACGCGCGCCAAGGTCTCAACAGAGTACATCTCCTGCACCAAAACCTTTTTCAAGCCCAGCTTAATCACCGCGGTCAAGAGCGAAGTAATGGTCAAAAGAGCAATTCCCTTAGGTAACATCCCCAAAAGGGCTGTCGACGAGTTTACAACGGATGACTTGAGAGGCAGGCCTTTTAAGATCAAGGCTTCTAGCAAGAGAGCTAGACCAAAAGGAATGATAATCTTCCCAGTAAAACCAGCCAACTTGTCCAGTGATTTCATGATACGAGAGTTGATTGGTTTAACGGTCTTGGCTTCCAGCATGAGTTTGGCAGCATAGTTGTCTGCACCGACATGGTGAACTTGAGCTAAAACTGACCCACTAGCTAGGAAACTTCCTGACAAAAGCAAGGCATCCACTTCCTTTTGCACCAAATCACTTTCCCCCGTTAACATGGCTTCATTGACTTCCGCAAAGCCTTCCAAAACCAAGGCATCACTGGGAATCTGCTCTCCAGCAGACAAACGAATGACATCTCCTAGCACCAATTCTTCCGGATTCAGAGCCACTTCTTGGCCATCACGAATGGTTTTGATCTTTTCCTTGGTCATAAGATTGAGCTTGTCCACCATGTGTTTGGCCCGTAGCTCGGTCACAATTCCAGAAAAAGCGTTAAAGCAGATAACAGCAAAGAAGACCAAATTGCTCCAAGCTTGCACAAAGGCAAGGGCCAAAGCAATAGCAAAGTTCAAAGCGTTAAAAAGGGTAAAGACATTTCGTTTAACGATTTGCCAAGTGCTGGTACTGGCTGATGCGGTAAAATCATTGACCAGTCCCTTAGCCTGTCTTTCCTTGACTTCTCTTTGGGTTAATCCCATAATCTTATTTTTATCCATAAATTCTATCATATCATTTTTTCTAAAAGAATTCTAATCTCACCCCAAATATGCACCTAGTCAAAGGAAAAGTTTGCCAGCCCTCCTTTGATAAGGTATAATAATAACAAGAAAATAATTGAAGGAGATCGCATGTTTTATACTTATTTACGTGGATTGGTTGTCTTGCTCCTATGGTCCATCAATGGCAATGCCCATTATCATAATACTGATAAAATTCCTAATCAAGATGAAAATTATATTCTGGTTGCGCCTCACCGTACCTGGTGGGATCCTGTTTACATGGCCTTTGCGACCAAGCCAAAACAATTTATCTTTATGGCCAAAAAAGAGCTCTTTACCAACCGTATCTTTGGTTGGTGGATTCGTATGTGTGGCGCCTTTCCTATCGACCGTGAAAATCCTAGTGCTTCTGCCATCAAATATCCTATCAATGTTCTTAAAAAAAGTGATCGCTCTCTCATCATGTTTCCAAGTGGGAGCCGTCACTCAAACGATGTCAAGGGTGGCGTAGCTCTGATTGCCAAAATGGCCAAGGTCCGTATCATGCCGGTTACCTACACAGGTCCTATGACCTTGAAAGGCTTGGTTAGCCGCGAGCGTGTCGATATGAACTTTGGAAATCCAATCGATATCTCAGATATCAAGAAAATGAATGACGAAGGCATTGAAACAGTCGCCAATCGTATCCAAACAGAATTTCAACGTTTGGACCAAGAAACGAAACAATGGCACAATGATAAAAAACCAAACCCACTCTGGTGGTTTATCCGCATCCCTGCTCTCATCCTTGCCATTATCCTCGCTATCCTAACCATCATCTTTAGCTTTATCGCAAGCTTCGTATGGAATCCAGATAAAAAGAGAGAGGCTCTTGGTTAAAAAATACAACAATCCCTTGGCAAAAGCCAAGGGATAATTCTTTTACTTGATTTTCCATTTTTGGGCCAACCAGCTGGAAAAAGCTAGAAATCGCTCATCCACTTGTTCATGGTGTCCATAAGGATCAAAGACAAACTGACCGTTCGGATAGCATTTCTGAAGACTGGTATGAATCTGCTCAGCATAGACTGGTGCTTGAGCCAAACGATTAGTATGATTGACTCCTTCTGTTTGACCATTCTGTAAATACAGCAAACAGTCCAAATTTTCCACATTTTCTTCCTTGCAATAAGTCACAAAATCAGGATACCAAAAGGAACCGCAGATTGAAAAGACACAGGAAACCTTGTCAAAGCTGAAAAGACTGTAAACTGCCGCCAAGCCACCTAGTGAATAACCTCCGTAGGCAAGGCGTGCTTCATCCAGGCGATAAAGCGACTGCAACTTGTCTAAAAGGCCTCCAAATAAATGATCATGATAGACCTTGGCCTGACCTCCAAAATCTGGAGCTCCATCTCTCAGAGCAGCCGCCTTCCAAGGAGTGTAGTCATCTAGGCGATTTTTAGAGGTCAAGCCCACTAAAATCACAGATTCGGAAAGGGACGATAGGAAGTCCAAGTTTCCATCATTCAATAAAATAGCCGGATAGGTTTGATTGGGGTCGTAGTTAGAAGGAAGGCTGATTTTGACTTGAATCCCTTCCCAATCAAACTCATTATTTATTGATAAAGTCATTGATTTTCTCAAGGGAATCAATCACTGCTGGACCATAGTCCATCAATTCATCGTAAGAGATGGTCATGATTTTTTGATTCTTAATAGCAGGAACGCTTTCCAAAACAGCATTTGCCTTCATCAACTCTACTGCTTTTTCATCCAATTTTTTATTGCGGTCGCTGGTTACATAGATAATCAATTCAGGATCCATTGACACGAGATTTTCCAAGGTCAAGCCTGATGTCCCCGTAGCAACGTTTGTATAACCAAGTTGGTTCAGCAAACTTTCTTGCAAAGCAGACTTGTAGGCACCGAAGGTTTCATCATTATAAGCAACCATAATCAAAGCCTTTTTCTTTTCACCTTGGCTTGCTGGATTTGCTTTCTTAACAGCGTCAATTTTAGTTTGTAATTGGGCTGCGTATTCATTAGCCTTGTCCTGAACATTAAAAATCATTCCAAGATTTTTGACATCTTCTACGATATTCCCCAAATCTTGCTGAATTGTTGAGAGAGAAGCTTTTTGAGTATAAACTGGGATTTTGTTTTCATTCCAAGTACTAACTGTCCCCAAGGATTTTTCAGAAAACATCATGTTTCGCCCCATCACAGCGTCTGGCTCATAAGAAAGGACTGTCTCTTGTGAGACTGTTTTTTTATCCCCAATTTGAGGAATCGTCGCAATCGCGTCCTTGTATTTGTCTGTTACAGCATTATCAGGATTAAGCATGCCAGCAATTTTATCCTTCAACCCCAACTCCAATAAGATTTCAGTGGTTGAAAGATTGTTTGTAATAACTTTTTCAGGTGCCTTGTCAAAAACTTGTTCGACTTCATTCCCTTTCGCGTCATAGGTTTTGACCGTTAGTGGATAAGTCGTCTCTGCGTTAGCCTTTTGACTTGTTTCTGTGCTAGATTGTGTGGTAGCTTTTTCTGTAGTAGTATTGCCACAAGCTGCCAAAGTTAAGGTAGCTACTGTTACGAGTAAAATGCTTAGTGTTTTTTTCATCTTGTTTTCCTTTTCATTCTTATAAATAGTGAATCATGGCTTGCTGATCCTCGGTCCAAGTCACCTGACTTTGAACTCCATATACAGTTTGCAATGACTCAGGGGTGATGGTCTCCTTTGGAGTCCCTTGGTAAAGGATTTCCCCCTCTTTCATTAGATAGAGATAATCAGAATAGCGACAAGCAAGTTGAATATCATGCAGGACAGCTAGAACATTGACCTTGAGCTGCTTCACAATGGCTAACAAGTCTAGCTGATACCTGATATCCAGGTGATTGGTTGGTTCGTCCAGGAGCAAGAGAGTCGGTTCTTGCGCCAAGGCGCGGGCTAGTAAGACTCGCTGTTTCTCTCCCCCTGACAGAGACGAATAGAGACGAGTTTTCTTCTCGAGCATATCCACCTTAACGAGGGCATCTTGAACGAGCGCATAATCTCTTTCCCTTTCCTTCTGTAAAAAAGAGAGGTGGGGAGTTCTTCCCAGCAAGACGATTTCTTCAACTGTACAATCAAACTGCAGTTGGTTAAACTGGGTCACAACTGCCATTTGCTTGGCTGTTTCTTTGAGCGTCCATTGTTCCAGAGGCTTTCCATCTAGGCTTATCAAGCCTTTGTCCGCCTTTTCCTGACGATAGAGGAGTTTAAGTAGACTGGTTTTCCCACTTCCATTTGGTCCTAATATCGTGTGAAATTGATAACCCTCAACCTTAAGAGAGACTCCTTTGAGGATTTTTTTCTCTCCTAGTCCAAAATGGATATCCTGACAAATCAAGTCCATATCAGACCCTCACCTCCCTTCGCCTACCTCCAACAATGTAGATAAAGAAGGGAGCACCTACTAAGGCTGTGAAAATACCAATAGGAAGCTCTGCGTTTGGAATGATGATACGAGAGAGTACGTCTGCCCAGATGACAAAGAGGGCTCCCAGCAAGGTTGCAACAGGAAAAAGCCTCTTGTAATTCGTTCCTACTAACCCTCGAGCTAAATGTGGAGTAATCAAACCGACAAATCCAATAATTCCACAGTTTGCCACTAAGACTGCTGTCAGCACAGCCACCATGGTCACATAAAGATACCAATAAAAGCGTAAGGGAATTCCCAAAGTTAAAGCAGCCTCATCTCCCATCATCATCGCATTGAAAACACGATACTGAGTAGAGAAAAATAGAAAGGCTATTCCTACTACTATAGTTGGCAGGACCAAGTCTGCCCAGGAAGTCCCAGCGAGCGAGCCCATGGTCCAAAACTTAATGGTCATCACACTGTCCGCATTAGCTCCGACTGAGATAATAAAGTTTGAAAAAGCCAGAAAGAGAGCGTTGACCACCGTTCCTGATAAAATCAGACTGGAAGTCGTCATCCTTCCCTGCATAGAGGCAATGATGAGGACAGCAATTGTTGCCAAAATAGCTCCAAGAAAAGCTCCAAGGCTAATCATCACTTTTAAACCAAGAATGATGCTCAAAGTTGCTCCTAGAGTTGCACCCGCAGATATTCCTAAGACATAAGGCTCTGCGATGGGATTGTTCACTGTAGACTGCATCACGCTACCACACATAGAAAGACCAGCCCCCACTATCAAACCTAGCAATACTCGGGGGAATCTCATGTTCCATACAATGGCAAGAGTGGACTTGGAAACCTCTCCTACCTCAAGAGGAAACCCCAACCTGCTCAAAATAATCCGATAGGTATCGCCTAGATCAATCGCAACGGATCCCATTGAAACTGCTAGAAAGAGGGAAATTCCTAAAACACCTAGTAAAATACCTAAAAGCAATACAAATTGCAGGTCCTGTCGGCTTCCAGAAAATTTGGAAAGCATGCAAACCTCCTTTGATAGAATCTTAAAAATTTAGAAAATTCTCATGAAAAGTATACCATATTTTCAACAATGGAACAAGATGAGAAAAACAAATATAGTTAGTCTTACAGTGCTAATAATCGTAACCGAAGATTATACTTGAGTATAACGAGGTAAAGTGACAACATAAAAAGCCCTCTGAAAATAGAGAGCCACCTGTTTATATAATTAGTGAGAATCTTTATGTCACCAATTCTCCCACTGGGTTTCGACTTTCACCTCACCATAGTTGCTTGGTGAATACTTGCTGTCATAAATCGAGCACCAATCTTTCAGGACTTTCTGATTTACGATTTCGTCGTAGTAAGAGTCCAAGTCCTTGGCAGTGATACCGTACTGCTCTAGGTAGGATTTTACTTGGGCCTCGTCTTCGATGTATGTTTCCGTATCTGCTTTCTTTAAACCTATATTCACAAATTTTTTTAAAACACGATCCTTACGAGTATAGTTATCCCATATTCTAACTCTAACATTTGGCCCAATTCGTTTTTCAAATGAGATTGAACTTAATTGTGTTTTTGTATCAAAATTAAAACCTATTTCGATTTCAAAATACTCTTCTGGGGTATGGTCTTTATTATAAGTTCCAAATGGATAATATTTAGAATACTCTCCATCACTTGGCCAATCCGGTCTGATTTCAAAGCCATCTATGTTTCTTAAAATATTATTTGATCGATAGGTTTTCTCAGTTTCTTGGTAAATCTCATCAAAAATGTTTTTAGGTTGTTTAGTAAAAAAGTAGAAACAGGATGATATGATTAGTGCAATTAAGGCTATTAGACCTAAAATTTTTTTCATGTTATCACCAATTCTCCCACTGGGTTTCAATCTTGATATCGCCATAATTGCTTGGCGAGTACTTACTGTCATAAATCGAGCTCCAGTCTTTCAAGACTTTTTGGTTGACGATTTCGTCGTAGTAAGAATCCAAGTCCTTGGCAGTAATACCGTACTGCTCTAGGTAGGATTTCACTTGGGCCTCATCTTCAATATAACTATCCTCATTTCCTGATAATACTATCTGAATTGACTTTGTGATCATTTTAGTTTTTTGGCTATACTTACTAATCATCCATAACTTCACATCCCCAGATATTTTCTTCTCAAATGAAACAAACAGCTCGTTAGAATAATTTTTGAAATTAAAATCAATAGATATATTATTAAAGTTTTGAGGGTTGCTTTTACTAGTATACAATCCAAATGGATTTTGAGAGATATTAGGATCATCAGTTGGCCAAACTGGTTTAATGTCAAAGCCATCTATATTTCTTAAAATATTATTTGTACGATATGTCTTCTCTGTCTCCTGGTAGATTTCATCAAAAATATTTTTAGGTTGTTTAGGAAAAAAGTAAAAACAAACTGATACAAGTAATACAATTATTGTTAAAACAACTAGTATTTTCTTCATGCTATCACCAATTCTCCCACTGGGTTTCAATCTTAACATCGCCATAATTACTTGGCGAGTACTTGCTGTCATAAATGGTGCACCAGTCTTTCAAGACTTTTTGGTTGACGATTTCGCCGTAGTAAGAATCCAAATCCTTAGCAGTGATACCATACTGCTCTAGATATGATTTTACTTGGGATTCATTGTCGATATAATTTTCGGAATTTCCCTTTATTACAATTACTTCTACTTCTTTTTTCAAACTTTTTTCACGATAGCTATATCCTACTCTTACCCGTATTCTAACTCCTGAATCAATATATTTATCAAAACGAATAAAACTTGTTTGTTCTAAATTTTGAAAATTAAAGCCTAGTACGATTTTACGATAATCATTAAAAATATTGTCTTTATAGGTTACATGTGGACTATATTTCAAACTCTCATTATCACTTGGCCAAACTGGACGAACAATAATATCTTCATTTTTTCCAAAAATATTATCTACCTGATAACTCTTCTCCGTTTCTTGGTAAATTTCATCAAAAATGTTTTTAGGTTGACGCACAAAGAAGAATAGACAAACTGATACAAGTAATATCACTACTGTTAAAACACCTAGTTTTTTCTTCATGTTATCACCAATTCTCCCACTGGGTTTCAACCTTGACATCGCCATAATTGCTTGGCAAGTACTTGCTGTCATAGATAGAACACCAATCCTTCAAAACTTTCTGATTGACGATTTCGTCGTAATGTTTGTCTAAATCTTCTTTGGTTATGTTGTATTTTTTTAAATAGTCTCTTATTTTTTCTTCATCTTTGAGGTACTCTCCAGCCTTTCTTGGTTCCTCTAAAATCGCAAGTTCTTTCTCTAGAGTTTTACTTTTAATATTGTAATAACTTAAATACCACAAAGAAAACTTCGAGTTTACTTTCCATTCAAACCAAATAAACATTCCTTTGTTTATACTATCGAAATTAAACTCTATTTCAGTCTCGGAATAATTTGCAGGAAGATAATTATCAATGTAAATTACCTTGGGAGTATACTTTCCTGTTCCCTGCATATCTTTATCATATATTTCATACTTATGTACTTCAACATCTTTCAACTGGTTAAAAACATTGTTTCCAAGATAAGTCTTCTCCGTCTCCTGATAAATTTCATCAAAAATGTTTTTAGGTTGTTTAGGAAAAAAGTAAAAACAAAATAATACGATTATCACAAATAAAGCTACTAGGCCTAGGATTTTCTTCATGTTATCACCTTATCACCAATTCTCCCACTGGGTTTCAATCTTGACATCGCCATAGTTGCTTGGCGAGTACTTACTGTCATAAATCGAGCACCAATCTTTCAGAACTCTCTGGTTGACGATGTCGTCGTAGTAAGAACCCAAATCCTTGGTAGTGATACCGTACTGCTCTAGATAGGATTTCACCTGATTTTCGTCTTCGATGTAATTTTTCGTATCTGCCTTCTTCAAAACTATTTTTACAAATTTTTTTAAACTACGTTCTTTATGAGAATATACAGTCCACATTTTTATACTAACGTTGGACTCTATCCGTTTTTCAAATGAAATTAAGCTTAATTGAGCTTCGGATTTAAAATTAAAATCTATAGCAATTTTCTCATAGCTATCTGGTAAAGCATTTTCCTCATAGACGACACTTGGATAAAATCTAGAATCATCACTATACTCTTGATATTTATGTGCTTCAACATCTTTCAACTTGTTAAAGACATTATTTCCTAGATAAGTCTTCTCCGTCTCATGGTAGATTTCATCAAAAATATTTTTAGGTTGTTTAGGAAAAAAGTAAAAACAAAATAATACAACTAGTAAGACTAAAGCCAATAAACTGAATATTTTCTTCATATTGTCACCAATTCTCCCACTGGGTTTCAATCTTGACATCGCCATAGTTGCTTGGCGAATACTTGCTGTCATAAATCGAGCACCAGTCTTTTAAGACTTTTTGATTGACGATTTCGTCGTAGTAAAAATTCAAATCCTTGGTAGTGATACCGTACTGCTCTAGATAGGATTTCACCTGAGCTTCGTCTTCAATATAAGTTTCCGTATCTGCTTTCTTCAAACCTATTTTGACAAATTTTTTTAAATTGCGTTCTTTATGAGAATATACAGTCCACATTTTTATATTCACGTTTGACTCTATACGTTTTTCAAATGATATCGAACCAATTTCATCTTCAGAATAAAAACTAAACCCAATTCTTAGTTCAAGATAACTTTCCGGAATATTTTTATAATTTCCTGAAGGTGTATACCTTAAAAATTCTCCATCGCTTGGCCAAACTGGTTTAATATCAAACCCTTCTATATTTCTTAAAATATTATTTGTCTGGTAAGTCTTCTCAGTTTCCTGGTAGATTTCATCAAAAATGTTTTTAGGTTGTTTAGGAAAAAAGTAGAAATAAACTGATACAAGTAATACTACTATTGTTAAAACACCTAGTATTTTCTTCATAGATTTCCTCCTACTCCGCCACGGCTTCCAAGCGATTTAAAAACTTGGATACACCTGGATAGTTACTTTTGATATATGCTTTAATAGCATCTTCCCCTTTTTCCATAACCTCTAACGGAAGAATACTTGCATAGATAGTACTTCTGACTTGTTTCCAGTCCTTATTTTTCAAGAACTCTCTTTCTCTCTGAGTGGAGTCTTTTTGAAGGTCAGAGTAATAAGAAGTTATAGCTTGGTCATAGGATTGCCCCTTTTGCATACGGCTGATAAGGTTGACCGAGTCTAGGTCTGCCTTGTAGTCATCTTCACCAATGCTTGGTTTTTTATCCGTAGCATTTTTAGTCGTGTCTCCCTCCCAGCCAGAAAGGTCCTTGACATGCTCTCTACCGCCATAGACGTCGGATAACTGGAAACTGCTAGGATTTAGATGAGTAGCCATGGTAATGGACTGGTGGGTAAAGTCTGCGTGACCTATCACCAATTCTCCCACTGGGTTTCGACTTTCACCTCACCATAGTTGCTTGGCGAGTACTTGCTGTCATAAATAGAACACCAATCTTTCAAGACTTTCTGGTTGACAATTTCGTCGTAGTAAAAATCCAAGTCCTTAGCAGTGATACCATACTTTTCTAAGTAAGATTTCACTTGGGCCTCGTCTTCGATATAACTATCCTCTTTTCCTGATAATACAATCTGAATTGACTTTGTGATTGTTTTAGTGTTTGGATTATATTTGTTGACCATCCATAACTTCGTACCATCAGCTATTTTTCTCTCAACTGAAACAAACATTTTACTATACGCTTTCTCAAAATTAAATCCAACTCTCAGTTCAAGATAGTCTTCCGGAAGAGTCTTATATTTCCCCAAAGGGCTATATTTAAAATATTCTCCATCACTTGGCCAGACATCATCAATTTCAAAGCCATCTATGTTTCTTAAAATATTATTTGACCGATATGTTTTCTCCGTCTCATGGTAGATTTCATCAAAAATATTTTTAGGTTGTTTAGGAAAAAAGTAAAAACAGGATAATACAATTAGTAAGACTAAAGCTAATAAACCGAGTATTTTCTTCATGTTATCACCAATTCTCCCACTGGGTTTCAATCTTAACATCGCCATAATTACTTGGCGAGTACTTGCTGTCATAAATGGTGCACCAGTCCTTCAAGACTTTCTGGTTGACGATTTCGTCAAAGTCTTTCTCTAATTCTTCTTTGGAAATATTATTTTTTCTTAAATATTCTCTTACTTTTTCTTCATCATCAATAAATTGGCCTGGTTTCCTTGGCTCTTCAAAAATCGCAAGTTTCTTTTTGAGCACTTTCTTTTGCAGATTATAGTGTGCTGAATACCATAGGGTAATATTCGAATTAGTCTTTCTTTCAAAACGAATCGACACTCCCTTTATCCCTTCTCCAAAATTAAAGTTAATGGTTATATCACTATAGCCTTTGGTTAGAGTTTCATACTTTCCAAAAGGAGTATACGAAATATTGGGGTCATCACTTGGCCAATCCGGTCTGATTTTAAACCCATCTATATGCCTTAAAACATTATTTGACCGATAGGTTTTCTCCGTTTCTTGGTAAATTTCATCAAAAATGTTTTTAGGTTGTTTTGGAAAAAAGTAAAAATAAACTGATACAAGTAATACTACTATTGTTAAAACACCTAGGATTTTCTTCATAGATTTCCTCCTACTCCGCCACGGCTTCCAAGCGATTTAAAAACTTGGACACACCTGGATAGTTACTTTCAATATATGCTTTAATAGCGTCTTCCCCTTTTTCCATAACCTCTAATGGGAGAATACTAGCATAGATAGTGCTTCTAACCTGCTTCCAATCCTTATTGTTCAAAAATTCTCTTTCTCTCACAGAAGAATCCTTTTGAAGGTCAGCATAGTAAGAAGATATAGCTTGGTCATAGGATTGCCCATTTTGCATACGGCCGATAAGATTGACTGAATCAAGGTCTGCCTTGTAGTCATCCTCACCAATACTTGGCTTCATATCATTCGCATTAAAGGTCGTATCTCCCTCCCAGCCTGAAAGGTCCTTGACATGCTCTCTACTGCCATAGAGATCGGCTAACTGAACTTGATTAGGATTAAGGTGAGTCGCCATAGTGATGGACTGGTGGGTAAAGTCTGCATGACCTGTCACCAATTCTCCCACTGGGTTTCAACCTTGACCTCACCATAATTGCTTGGCGTGTACTTACTGTCATAAATGGTACACCAGTCTTTCAAGACTTTTTGGTTGACGATTTCGTCGTAGTCTTTGTCTAAATCTTCTTTGGAAATATTATTTTTTCCTAAATATTCTCTTACTTTTTCTTCATCATCAAGATATTGACCTGGTTGCCTTGGCTCTTCAAAAATAGCAAGCTCCTTTTGAAGTACTTTCTTTTTTATATTATAGTGTGCCGAATACCATAGGGTAATATTCGAATTAGTCTTTCTTTCAAAACGAATCGTCATCCCTTTAATACCTTCTCCAAAATTAAAGCTAATTTTAATTTTAGAATAATTACTAGGAGTCATTTTGTTGTCGTAAATTCCAAACGGATTATTAGATATATTGGGGTCATCACTTGGCCAGACATCATCAATTTCAAAGCCATCTATGTTTCTTAAAATATTATTTGTATGATATGTCTTCTCCGTCTCATGGTAGATTTCATCAAAAATATTTTTAGGTTGTTTAGGAAAAAAGTAAAAACAGGATAATACAATTAGTGCAATTAAGGCTATTAGACCTAAAATTTTTTTCATGTTATCACCAATTCTCCCACTGGGTTTCAATCTTAACATCGCCATAATTACTTGGCGAGTACTTGCTGTCATAAATCGAGCACCAATCTTTCAAGACTTTCTGGTTGACGATTTCGTCGTAGTAAAAATTCAAATCCTTGGTAGTGATACCGTACTGCTCTAGATAGGATTTCACCTGAGCTTCGTCTTCGATATAAGTTTCCGTATCTGCTTTCTTTAAAACTACTTTCACAGATTTTTTTAAAGTACGGTCTTGATAAGTATATTTATTCCATATCCTGACTCTCGTGTTTAGTCCTACTTGCCTCTCGAATGAAACGGAGCTTAATTGAGATGTATATTCAAAATTAAACCCAATTTCTATCTCAGAATAATCTGACGGTGTTTTCTCTTTGTTGTATAATCCGAACGGAGTATACAAAATATTAGGGTCATCACTTGGCCAAACTGCTCTGATTTTAAATCCATCTATATGCCTTAAAATATTATTTGAGCGATAAGTCTTCTCTGTCTCCTGGTAGATTTCATCAAAAATGTTTTTAGGTTGTTTAGGAAAAAAGTAAAAACAGGATAATACAATTAGTGCAATTAAGGCTATTAGACCTAAAATTTTTTTCATGTTATCACCAATTCTCCCACTGGGTTTCAATCTTAACATCGCCATAATTACTTGGCGAGTACTTGCTGTCATAAATCGAGCACCAATCTTTCAAGACTTTCTGGTTGACTATTTCGTCGTAGTAAGAATCCAAATCCTTAGCAGTGATACCATACTGCTCTAGGTAGGATTTCACCTGAGCTTCGTCTTCGATATAATTTTTCGTACCTGCCTTCTTCAAAACTATTTTTACAAATTTTTTTAAACTGCGTTCTTTATGAGAATATACAGTCCACATTTTTATACTAACGTTGGACTCTATCCGTTTTTCAAATGAAATCAAGTTTAATTGAGCTTCGGTCTTAAAATTAAAATCTATAGCAATTTTCTCATAGCTATCTGGTAAAGCATTTCCCTCATAGGAGACACTTGGATAAAATCTAGAATCATCACTATACTCTTGATATTTATGTGCTTCAACATCTTTCAACTGGTTAAAGATATTATTTCCTAGATAGGTTTTCTCCGTCTCCTGATAAATCTCATCAAAAATGTTTTTAGGTTGACTAGTAAAAAAATAGAAACAGGATGATATGATTATCACGAATAAGGCTACTATGCCGAGGATTTTCTTCATGTTATCACCAATTCTCCCACTGGGTTTCAATCTTGACATCACCATAATTACTTGGCGAGAACTTGCTGTCATAAATCGAGCACCAGTCTTTCAAGACTTTCTGGTTGATGATTTCGTCGTAGTCTTTGTTTAAATCTTCTTTAGAAATATTATTTTTCCTTAAATATTCTCTTACTTTTTCTTCATCATTAATGTACTCTCCAGCTTTTCTCGGCTCTTCAATGATGTCAAGCTCTTTTTTTAGCACTTTCTTTTGCATATTATAGTGTGCCGAATACCGTAGGGTAATATTCGAATTAGTCTTTCTTTCAAAAAGAATCAACACCCCCTTTATGCCTTCTCCAAAATTAAGGTCAATGGTTATATCACTATAGCCTTTGGGAAGAGTTTTATACTTTCCGAAAGGATTGTGAGATATATTTGGGTCATCACTTGGCCAACCTGGACTGATTTTAAACCCATCTATGTTTCTTAAAATATTATTTGTATGATAAGTCTTCTCCGTCTCCTGGTATATCTCATCAAAAATGTTTTTAGGTTGTTTAGGAAAAAAGTAAAAACAAAATAATACAACTAGTAAGACTAAAGCTAATAAACTGAATATTTTCTTCATCATCATCCTCCTACTCCGCCACGGCTTCCAAGCGATTTAAAAATGTCGATACTTCTGGATAGTTACTTTCGATATATGCTTTAATGGCATCTTCCCCTTTTTCCATAACCTCTAATGGGAGGATACTGGCATAGATAGTACTTCTAACCTGCTTCCAATCTTTATTTTTTAAGAATTCTCTTTCTCTAAGAGTCGAATCCTTTTGAAGGTCAGCATAATAGGAAGATATGGCTTGGTCATAGGATTGCCCCTTTTGCATGCGACCAATAAGATTGACCGAATCGAGGTCTGCCTTGTAATCATCCTCACCAATGCTTGGTTTCTTATCCGTAGCATTTTTAGTCGTGTCCCCCTCCCAGCCTGAAAGGTCCTTGACATGCTCTCTACCGCCACCATAGATATCGGCTAACTGAACTTGATTAGGATTAAGGTGAGTCGCCATAGTGATGGACTGATGGGTAAAGTCTGCATGACCCTCTCCGTTGTTAGAGTAGGCCTTCAGTTTGCTATCCCAAAACGTATCAAAATCAATCTCAGTTCCATAAACTTCTTCAAATGATTTTTTATAGGAAGCATAATAATTTGAGCCTTTTTTTTCATCAGCAGTCTTAATGTCATAGATACTTTTATATTTCCCACCGGCCATCTCGTGCTGCAGTCTAAGGTTATAATACAGTTCTTTGGCCTTTTCTTCTTTCAATCCTAATTCTTTAAAGATTTCAAGAATTGGTTTTTCTACTCTCATTTTTTCAACTGTAGATGGACTGCTAACAACCTCATCAAAAAAATAATTTTTTAAATAGCCCGCAGTTTCGTTCCACTTAAAGTCATCATAGTTAGCTGCACCGACGACTCGCAAAAAGATATAGTCACGGAACTCTTGACTTGAGGTTGGGAACTTCTTGTCTATCCCTTGCTTGATGGTCAAGAGCTGTTGGGCTGTCTCTGCGTCAAAGCCGTATTCTGCCATCATGGTCTGGACAAAGGCCTTCTCTTTACGACTGAGTTTCATATCCTTTGTGTCAGAATAGGCAGATAGGTAGTTGGCCCAAGTCAGGTCAGATGGGACTTTAAAGACCCCTGTCTTTGCATCCCAACTATTTTCAATCTGGGCCAGTCCTCGACTCAGTTGCACATCGATACTGTCTAGTTCATCGAACAGTCCTCCTGAATAGCTATCATAGGCACGCAGGTCTCTCAAAATCGTTTCATAGACGCGTTTATTGGCGTGATGTCCTCGCATGAGTTCCACATTACTGCGTCTCAATCTTCCCTTTTCTTCACTATCCATGGTCAAGCTAGAAAGGGTTTGGTTGACTTCATCTAGATAGGCAATCATTTGCTCTTCCTGACGGATCTTATCAAGCAGATCATCCTCGCGCCAACTCTTGCTGTCGACCATCGTTTGGTAGTCTTCTGGTAATTTCTTGATAGCTTGAGAGAAGGTCTCGGCATAGAGTTGCCCCCCTTTGCTCAAGGGTAATAAGACACTTGCAAAAAAACTTCTAGCCGAATTATAAGCATCGCCCTTTAGACTCTCTGTATCTTCTGAAAACTTTTTGATGGCTGATTGCAAGTCTTGATAAGCCTCAACCTGAGATTGGCACATGCTTGCTACACTCGAACTTTGTAGTTGGGATTGTTCTAAGTACATATCAATGCCCATGTCGTTTTTCCTCCTCTCTTTCTAGTTCTTTGCGTCTTTCATAGTAGACCTCATCCAAGTCTCCCTCTAATCGGAACTTTTCTTTTTTCAAATCATCCATGCGGTAGCTGAGATCCTCAAGGATTTGGTTTTTAAGTTGGTTTCTTTGTAGGAGTGTTTCTTCCAACTGTCCTGCATATCGGCTCAACATGTGGTGCTAGTAAACTTCTATATTATAGAACGAAAGGGATAGAATCAACATTTAAATAACACTTTAGAACGAAATAATATACTGTCTTGTACCAAATCCCTTATTAAAAAATAGCTAATACTGTTTGAAAGTTATTTCATAGTTTCTTATACAACTTACTACCAATTCTCCCACTGGGTTTCAATCTTGACATCGCCATAATTACTTGGTGAATACTTGCTGTCATAGATGGTACACCAGTCTTTCAAGACTTTCTGGTTGACGATTTCGTCAAAGTCTTTCTCTAAATCTTCTTTGGAAATATTATTTTTTCTTAAATATTCTCTTACTTTTTCTTCATCATCAATAAATTGACCTGGTTTCCTTGGCTCTTCAAAAATCGCAAGTTTCTTTTTGAGCACTTTCTTTTGCATATTATAGTGTGCAGAATACCATAGGGTAATATTTGAATTAGTCTTTCTTTCAAAACGAATTGACATCCCTTTAATACCTGAACCAAAATTAAAGTTAATGGTTATATCACTATAGCCTTCGGGAAGAGTTTCATACTTTCCAAAAGGAGTATAAGATATATTTGGGTCATCACTTGGCCAACCTGGACTGATTTTAAACCCATCTATGTTTCTTAAAATATTATTTGTATGATATGTCTTATCTGTCTCCTGGTAGATTTCATCAAAAATATTTTTAGGTTGTTTAGGAAAAAAGTAAAAACAGGATAATATAATTAGTACGAATAAGGCTACTAAACCGAGAATCTTCTTCATGTTATCACCAATTCTCCCACTGGGTTTCAATCTTAACATCGCCATAATTACTTGGCGAGTACTTGCTGTCATAAATGGTGCACCAGTCCTTCAAGACTTTCTGGTTGACGATTTCGTCGTAGTAAGAATCCAAGTCCTTAGCAGTGATACCGTACTGCTCTAGATAGGATTTCACCTGAGCTTCGTCTTCAATATAAGTTTCCGTATCTGCTTTCTTCAAACCTATTTTGACAAATTTTTTCAAAACACGATCCTTACGAATATATTTATTCCATAAGCGAACTCTAACGTTTGGCCCGATTCGCTTTTCAAATGAGATTGAACTTAACTGTGTTTTTGTAGCAAAATTAAAACTAATTTCTACTTCAAAATACTCTTCTGGGGTATGGTCTTTATTATAAGTTCCAAACGGATAATATTTAGAATACTCTCCATCACTTGGCCAACCTGGACTAATTTCAAAGCCATCTATATGCCTTAAAATATTATTTGTTCGATAGGTTTTCTCAGTTTCTTGGTAAATCTCATCAAAAATATTTTTTGGTTGTTTAGGAAAAAAGTAAAAACAGATGAATATGATAAACGACATTAACGCTGTTATACCTAGTAGTTTCTTCATTAACTTTTCCTCCTAGTCTGCCACAGCCTCTAAACGATTTAAAAATGCGGATACTTCTGGGTATTTTTCTTCAATATACTCTTTAATAGATGCCTCACCCTTTCTCAGTATATCCGCAGGCGCTACCCCTGCGTAGATTGTACCTTTGACCTTTTTCCAATCCTTATTTTTCAAAAATTCTCTTTCTCTCTGAGAGGAGTCTTTTTGAAGGTCAGCATAGTAAGAAGAGATGGCTTGGTCATAGGATTGCCCATTTTGCATACGGCCGATAAGGTTGACCGAGTCCAAATCCGCCTTGTAGTCATCCTCTCCGATACTTGGCTTCTTATCCGTAGCATTAAAGGTCGTGTCTCCCTCCCAGCCAGAAAGGTCCTTGACACGCTCTCTACCACCATAGATATCGGATAACTGGAAACTGCTAGGATTAAGATGAGTGGCCATAGTGATGGACTGGTGGGTAAAGTCTGCATGGCCCGCTCCATTGTTAGAGTATGACTTTAGTTTGCTGTCCCAAAATTGGTCAAAGTTACCTGAAGTACCATAAACTTTTTCGTATTTAAACTTGGCATTATTATAATCAATTTCGTTTTCTTTTATTTTTTCTATATTATCAATTTTCCCACCTGCCATCTCATGTTGCAATCTAAGATTATAATACAGTTCTTTGGCCTTTTCTTCTTTCAATCCCAGTTCTTGAAAGATTTCAAGAATTGGTTTTAAAGTTCTCAATTTTTGGCCTGTATTCGGATCACTCACAAATTCTTTATAAAAATATTGCCACAATCCACCTGCCGTTTCGTTCCACTTAAAGTCGTCATAGTTGGCGGCACCGACGACTCGCAAAAAGATATAGTCACGGAACTCTTGACTTGAGGTTGGGAACTTCTTATCTATCCCTTGCTTGATTGTCAAGAGCTGTTGGGCTGTCTCTGCGTCAAAGCCGTATTCTGCTATCATGGTCTGGACAAAGGCCTTCTCTTGACGACTGAGCTTCATATCCTTTGTGTCAGAATAGGCAGATAGGTAGTTGGCCCAAGTCAGGTCAGATGGAATTTTAAAGCTCCCTGTCTTTGCATCCCAACTATTTTCAATCTGGGCCAGTCCGCGACTCAACTGCACATCGATACTGTCTAGTTCATCGAACAGTCCTCCTGAATAGCTATCATAGGCACGCAGGTCTCTCAAAATCGTTTCATAGACGCGTTTATTGGCATGGTGTCCTCGCATGAGTTCCACATTACTGCGTCTCAATCTTCCCTTTTCTTCACTATCCATGGTCAAGCTAGAAAGGGATTGGTTGACTTCATCTAGATAAGCAATCATTTGCTCTTCCTGGCTGATCTTATCAAGTAGATCATCCTCGCGCCAACTCTTGCTGTCGACCATACTTTGGTAGTCTTCTGGTAATTTCTTGATGGCTTGAGAGAAGGTTTCCGCATAGAGCTGTCCCCCTTTGCTCAAGGGCAATAAGACACTTGCAAAAAAACTTCTAGCCGAATTATAAGCATCGCCCTTTAGACTCTCTGTATCCTCTGAAAACTTTTTGATGGCTGATTGCAAGTCTTGATAAGCCTCAACCTGAGATTGGCACATGGTTGCTACACTCGAACTTTGTAGTTGTGATTGTTCTAAGTACATATCAATGCCCATGTCGTTTTTCCTCCTCTCTTTCTAGTTCTTTGCGTCTTTCATAGTAAACCGCATCCAAGTCTCCCTCTAACCGGAACTTTTCTTTTTTCAAATCATCCAAGCGGTAGCTGAGCTTCTCAAGAATTTGGTTTTTAAGTTGGTTTCTTTGTAGGAGTGTTTCTTCCAACTGTCCTGCATATCGGCTCTGATAGGCCGCCTCCCACAAATAATTTTGATAACGGTGACTAGCTCTATCATACCCTTCAAAGGTTTCTATCAGTTCTTTGGTGCGATATTTCTCTTTTCCATTGTCTTCTAGTTGGTACAAGAGGTCTCGCTCTCTTTTCTTCAACTCATCTAACTTGCTCATGCATGACTCCTAAAACCATTGGCACCCGCTTCATCTAGCGCCTCAAAATCACTCGCTATAGAGTGCAGTCGTTCTGAAGTCAGGGTGACGGCTGCCGAAATCTGACTAGCTAGATTTTGAGACTTTGTCAGACATTGATGGGCTTTGTTATTCCCTTGAAGGGTCGTTCGATCATCTTGACTAGCCACAGCAATTGCTGTTAAAGATTGACAAGCATTTTTCAGCTGACTCGCATATGTTTGCGCAATATTTAGATCACTTTTTACTGTTGACATGACTGTTCTATCCTTTTTCTCAATCCCTTGTGATAGGTTTACTTTATTTAGCTATATAGACCTATTATACCATGTTTTGAATGCAAGCCCTAATTTATTCTATATTTAGATAATAAAATAGTTTTATATCTAAAAAGCTACCTAATTATACTAGCTTCATTATCAAGCTATGCTCAATTGAACACGGCCTAAGCACTTGGCAAAAAAGATAAAATCTCCTAGAAACTGAAGTTTCTTCGTCACTTTTCCTATTTTTGCTTTGTGCTTTTCACGGCCTTTGTATCTTGTTAATTGAACACGGACTAAGCACTTGGCAAAAAAGATAAAATCTACACGAAGGGAGAAAATCTGGTTTATTTTACCTTATAGTGCTAGGAACCGTAACCGAAGATTATACTCGAGTATATCGCGAGGTAAAGTGACAACATAAAAAGCCCTCTGAAATTAGAGAGCTGATTTGAGCTCGGGCTAAAATCCTAGTGAAACAAAAAAATCTACACGGTCAGAAAAGTCTCTATCGTGCCATTTTCATACATGATGTATAGTCCAAGTAGAATGAATACTAAGGGCACAATGATTCGCTCGTATTTTTCAATTGTCTCGAATATTAACGGAATAGAGGATAACACCCGACTAATCTCGCATAAGATAATTATGCCGATTACAAACACAAGCAAAGCCACGAGGGTCTGTGACCAATCTAACGAAGCAAAATAAGGTATATAGATACCTAAATTATCTCCGCCAGACGCAATTGTTAGCAATGTAACTGTCCAAAACAGTTGATTTGCCTTGCTTTGTTCTAATCTTTCAATAATTTCTTCCTCTTCTTCCTCACCTTCTCCAACAATTGCAAAGCGAATCCCTAAATAGATAGGGATTAAACCAAGCAATCCAACCATCCATTCTTCAGGCACGAAATTAACGACATAAGCAGCAACTAAACTCGCCCCTACAAGTAAGCCTGTGCCTAGATATTGCCCCGCATAAATATGCCATTTTTGTTTATTCTGTGATAGCTGTGCAAATAAAATAATTAAAATAATTAAATAATCGATACTGGTAGAAATATAAACACCAATAGCAGATATGATTGTCTGTACCATAAAAAAACTCCTGTATTAGTCAGTAATAAATCAGCAGATTTTAGGAGAGCACAGACACATTAATTTAGCTATCGCTAGTGGGTAATGTCGAACATAGGAAAGCATTTTACTCCTCCTCAAAACGTAGTTACAAAGTAATTTCTAACTGGAATTCGGTGACTACTTCCATGTAAAGTATAACATACTATACTTTACTTCGTAAAGTGTGGGCTCTCCGAGGGAGCTTGCAGACAGCTACGCACCCTTATGGTGTCATTAGCTGATACCATTTGAGGTTTTTGTAGTCTCCAAAATTGTGACCGATAAAACCTCAATAAAAAAGCCCCCTGAGATCAGAGAGCTGATTTGAGCTCGGGCTAAAATCCATACAAAAAAGCTACCCAATTTAGAGTAGCTTCATTATCAAGATATGCTCAATTGAACACGGCCTAAGCACTTGGCAAAAAAGATAAAATCTCCTAGAAACTGAAGTTTCTTCGTCAATTTTCCTATTTTTGCTTTGTGCTTTTGACGGCCTTTGTATCTTGTTAATTGAACACGGCCTAAGCAAGCAGATAAAAACAAAAAGCCCTCTGAAGTCAGAGAGCTCCAGTCTTGCTGGATAAAACGTTTATAGACTAGGCGACAAGCCGAAGATTGTACTGATGGTACATCGAGGCGAAGCCAACGCAGTATAGAAACGTTTTAAACGCAAGATTAGCGACGAAGTCCTAGAGAGTTGATCAACTCACGGTAACGGTTAACGTCGTTTTTACGCAAGTATGCAAGCAAGTTACGACGGCGACCGATTTTCTTCATCAATCCACGGTAAGTAGCGTGGTCTTTTTTGTGTTGTTTGATGTGTTCGTTAAGGTGGTTGATTTCCCAAGTAAGGACAGCAACTTGAACCTCTACTGAACCTGTATCACCTTCGTGACGTGCATATTGTGCGATGATTTCATTTTTTTTCTCTTTTGAGATTGCCATGATGTTTCTCCTTTTTATTTGGCTTCATCCGAGTGACAGGTTGGCATGCCTGCAACCAAGAAGAAGTTATTTGTCTTTACGACAGTTCTTATTCTACCAAGAAGCAGAGACTTTGTCAACTGATTTACTTTTTAAAAACTTGACCTACTCTACTGATTTCAGGGCTTCAAGCATATCCACCTTTCTCAAGTGGTGATTGACAAAGAAACCCAGTAAGGCTAAAATCACAGTCACTGCGACGATTGGAAGAGCAGAGACTTCCCAGCTGACCTGTGGATAAAAAAGTATGGTGGCAGGTGAGATCATTTGAATCAAAAATTGATGTAAATAGTAGCCAGCTACCAAACCGAGAACAATCCCCACAAAGGACAGCACCATGGTCTCGCGGTAGATATAGAGGGTCACTTCTTTATTATGGAAACCGAGAACCTTGATGGTCGAAAGTTCACGGATACGCTCTGCCACATTGATATTGGTGAGATTGTAAAGAATGACAATGGCTAGCAAGACGGAAACAAGGACAAGGATTGCCATGGTTTTATTGAGAGAATTGGCTACAGATTCAAAAAGGTGGATAGGCGTTGCATTTTGGACCACCCCAGAAACAGCAGTTTTTTTCATAAAGGCCGCAGCTTCTTTCTCCGTATTGGATGGTGTTGGCTCTTTTAATTTTACTAGGTAGGTATTGTCTTTCGGACTGGTATCGTAGACTTGTTCGTATGTCGCTCGGTTGAGATAAACAAAGTTTCCAACATAGTTTTCAGAAATAGCCGCGACCCTGATTTCTTTCCCATCAAGCTCCAGCTTGTCTCCAACCGTAATACCTTCTAGTTGAGCTAATTTTTGACTCACGACTGCTCCATCTGTGACCTGCACCTCTTGGCCATTTTCCTCTAATGCGATAAAGGGTTTGAAATTTTCTCGGCTTGTGACCATTATGGTGATAGTCTGAAGTCCTGCTTTTCCTTTGAAATCTTTTTCAATGGATTTAGAGTAAATCTTTTGATAAGCATGGATAGGCTCAGCTTGCAAGGCACTTTCTAGGTCTGCTTTTTCTTGCTCCGTTACACTGCTCTTTTCCGCTACAATCATCTGGTATTGCTGGATTTGTTCAAATTGACGCTCGACAACTCCTCCCACAGAAGACTGAATGCCAAGACCTGCAAATAGGAGAACAACCGAACCCGCAACTCCAAAAATGGTCATCAACATCCGTTGCTTATAACGGAAAATATTTCGCGCCGTAACCTTATGAGTGAAGCTCAAACGACTCCAAATAAAGCTCAAGCGTTCCAGCAAAATCTTTGATCCTTTAACGGGAGGTTTGGGCAGCAAAAGTTGGGCTGCTTCATCGTGCAATTCCCTCCGTGCCACTAGATAAGCTGGCAAGACACTGGATACCCAACTTAAGGCCAGGGCAAGAAGGCTATAAGACCAGTAGAAATACTCCTGACTTTTCCCAACGACCATTCCAGCTGTTATAACATCCGAAATCACGCCTGCAAGGAGATAATGTCCTAGAAGCGTTCCTAAAACGGTTCCCACAGTTCCTGCAAGAAAACCATAGAGGACAAACTTGGCAACAATATCTTTATTCTGGTAACCTAGGGCCTTGAAAATACCAGCATTGGTACGCTCTTCATCCACAAAGCGAGTCATAGTTGTAAAGGTTACCATTGCAGCGACCATATAAAGCACCACGGGAAAGATATTCCCGACAGAACGAATACTTGCTGAAGCGTTACTGTACATGAGATAGCCTTGACCGCCTGGCATGGTTTGGCGGTTGTATACATGGTAAGTAGGCTCTGCCAGTTCATCAAGCTCTTTCTGGCGTTGTTCAAGCTTCTCTTTTTCCTTGGCTAGATTACTCTCTGTCTGAGCCATTTTTTCTTTTTCTGTAGCCAATTCTTCCTTAGCTTTTGTCAATTGCTCCTTGACTTGACTCTTTTGAGGCTCAGGCAAAGCGGTCACTTGTTCTTCTTGCGTTTTCAATCGACTTTCAGCCTGTTCTAACTGGCTCTTGCCTTTTTGAAGGTTACCTTCAGCTGTTTGGAGCTGCTCTTTTCCATCTTCCAAGCTCTTTTGCCCATTTGCTTTGATACTTGCCAATCTTTTTTGACCATTATCGGCAAGCAAGTTTTGTAAGTCTTCCTGGTGTTGATCTCGTTTGCTTCTATAGTCTGATGAGAAAGCATCCAAATTTTTTAAATCATCATAGCGCACACGCGCAATGCTATAAACATCTGAGTCAAACTGACTGGGTAAAATCACTCCATAGCCAGCCAAGCTTCCATTTCCACTACTAGCTCCTCCTAAATCTTCTTTAGAAAGGATTTCACCCGACTGAACAAATCCAGTAATGGTGAAAGATTGGGATTTTATGACGGGCTTCCCTTCTTCTTTCTTGCTAAAGATGATAGTCTGCCCAATCTGATAGCGGTCTCTCCAGAAATCTGCCAAGGAAATTTCCCCATCAGCCTCTGGAAGTCGCCCTTCTGTCACTTGGAAGGTTGAAATTCCCTCCGGCTTGGAATAAAGTCGAACCGCTTCTTCACTATTTTCAACGGTTAGGTCTGCCATATAGCCAAACTCAACACTTGCTCCTTGAAGGGTCTTTAGTTCGTCTCGATCCTCTTTATACAAGCCATAATCAGCTATCACTGCCAGATCCAAGGTATTTGCTTTACGAAGATAATCCTCAGCAGTACGTTCCATATTGGGGCTAGTCACTTTGAGACCTACTAGGGCTAAAGACCCCAGCATCATCAAGGTCAAGATGGATAAAAAGCGTCCCTTGGAAGCAGTCACCGACTGGAGCAAGTCTTTTCGGTATGTTTTTTTCATGCTAATACTCCAATGTATCGATAGCCTGTGGATTCTCATTGATTGTTACTCTCATAACAGTGGCATCACGCATGTGAATCACCCGATCTGCGATAGGAGTTAGCGAGCTATTATGAGTTACGATAATCACCGTCGCTCCCTTTTGACGAGACATATCTTGGAGAATCTTCAAAACCTGCTTGCCTGTTTGATAATCCAAGGCTCCAGTTGGTTCATCACAAAGGAGGATTTTAGGATTTTTGGCTACTGCGCGTGCAATGGAGACTCGCTGTTGCTCCCCTCCAGAAAGCTGGGCTGGAAAGTTATTGAGACGATGAGCCAGACCTACATCTGTCAAGACCTGTTCAGGATTCAAGGCATCTGTCACAATTTCTGATGCCAACTCCACATTTTCCTTAGCTGTCAGATTGGAAACTAGATTATAAAACTGAAAAACAAAACCGACATCATTGCGGCGGTAATTGGTTCTCTGGTGGGAATTGTAGTCTGCAATATTGGCACCATCAATCCAGATTTCCCCTTCGTCATTGGTATCCATTCCCCCAAGAAGATTAAGAACCGTTGACTTGCCCGCACCAGATGCACCTAGAATGATAACCAATTCACCCTTTTCAATCTCAAAATTCACATCACGATTGGCCACAATCTCCGTATCCCCAACCTGGTAACGCTTGTAGCTGTGTTTCATTTCAATATAAGCCATCGTCCTTCTCTCTTTCTTACAAACAAGTCACTCTTTACTATCATTATAACGCTTTTTCGAAGAGTTGGAAACCAGAAGCAAATCATAACCACCCGTCAAACGGTGGTTTGTACCAGGGCTATAAGCCTAAATTACCAGCCCGCGCCTAAAGACGCTGGCTTTCACGTTGTTTAAGCCTCATTGCTCGTGACTCGTCACTTGCCTCTTAAAGAGACTTACCACTATCCCTAAAGGGATCCTCATATTCTTTTACACTTAATTTATCTAGTACTATATCATGCTTCACTCATTCTCAAAATTTCATACTCGTGAAGAAATCATCCACTGGATAATTTCTTTAATCTTAAATATATTTCTTAATTGTGGCTTCATTGAGTCCAATCGTTCTCACATAATAACCTTCCGCTCAAAAATGTCGCTTTCCAAACTTGTACTTGAGATTAGCGTGTTTGTCAAACATCATGAGTGCACTTTTACCTTTTAAATACCCCATGAAACTTGAAATACTTATCCTTGGTGGAATATTTCTCCTAAACTACTTCTATATTGATTATAAGTGACTTTTCGTCTATACTTAGGGGTGAACACAATGTGATACTTACAGTGCCACTTTGTGTGCGATAAACTATGTGCCTTTTGTGCCATATTTTTCTCCTTTCGCTTTACAATTGGCTTGAACAACTTTATTGTATCGCGTTTGGAGTTTTTTTGGTGTAGCCTTCGACGCGCATCCGCATAGCGGGTGGTTTATTTGTCTCGCACCTAACGGAGCGAGACGGACTAATAGTCACATAATACAAAAAAGCTGAACAAAGTCAACTTTTTATTGCATTAACATTTGGACCTAAGTCCAATATAGTGTGAAGAAGAATTAATTAGTCTTCTAGCATAGTTAACTAATAGAATTAGTCAGTATTCTTAAAACATATCAATACATAGTTAAACTCTCTTTAATTTCTGAATTTAACTTATTCTAATCTTTCTGCATAACCTTAATATAGCTACTACCATCGTGTGACTTGATGATAACTAATTGTTGAGCGATTCCTTCCTTCATGTCGTCCACGTGACTGATGACACCGACCATGCGATTTTCACCAATTTGTTCTAGGACAGAGATAGCCTTGGTGAGGGCTTCCTTGTCTAGTGACCCAAAACCTTCGTCGATGAAGAGGGCTTCAACAACATCACCCTTGCTGGTATTTTGCACGACTTCTGAGAGGGATAGAGCAATAGCCAGTGCGGCGATAAAGGTTTCACCACCAGACAAGGATTTAACAGAGCGCTCACTGCCTGTCAGTTGGTCATAGACGTTGATATCCAAACCAAAGTGATCACGCGCTCTGCGTCCTTCCTCGCTCAAGACAAAGGAATAGCGGTTATCCGTTAAGAGACCGATGTAGTTGGCATTAGCATAGTCCAAGATTTGTTGGAAATACTGACGGATAACGTAGACCTCAAGATTGAGACGCCCAGTCAGAGCAGTATTTTCTCCCTTAACCACTTTAACCAAATCACTGAGCTCTTGATGAGCCTTAAAGGCCTCCTGGTTGCTGTCTTGAAGGGTCTTAGCCGCCTGGTAGGTAGCCGTCGCATCCTCAAGCCCCTTCTCTAATACAGAAACCTGAGCATGCTGCTGATTATAGCTTTCCTGACAAGCCTCTACTGCTTGCGCTAGACTATCGAGATCTGGTTGTTCTTGATTTTGGAGAAGCTCTTGGCTATTGCTAATCTGGATCTGCAACTCTTGTTTAAGAGTTTGGTAGCTTGTCAATTGAGCCTGGAGCTCAAGAATATCTTGATTGTTCACCTCATGCAACCAACTCTGGATTTGATTTTGGTCATTGGTGAGCGCCCCTTCAGCCTTAAGACTTTGGTCTAATTCAGCCGATAAACGCTTCATTTCTTCGCTGGTCTTTTCTTTAGACTTGTTCAAGCTCTTAAGTTGCCCCTTGATACCTTGAATGTCGTCATGAAGTTGGTTGTAGGAATCACCATGTTCCTTGACTTGCTTATTGTAGAGGTCCAACTCTTGCTTAGCTAGGGAAATACGCTCTTGATAAACCTCAACTGATTCAAGCTCTGGATGAGCTTCCTGCAAGTCTTTTAGGCGTTCCTGAGCTTGGTCGAGAGCTGCCTTGACCTCTTGATAGCTCTTAGCCAAATCTGTCGCTTTTTCTTGGGCCTTAGCTAACTCCTCTTGATAATGGATACGGTCTGCCTCTTCCTTACCATAGCGTTTTTGGAGTTCTTGATAATACCGCTTAACCTTTCGGAGCAAGGCTTTTCCACGGTCAGCTTCATAGTCCTCTGAAAAATCAAAATCAAACCGTCCCTTAACTTGCTCTTCTAGTTCTTGGTAGTGTTTTTCAAGAGCAAGCTTAACTTTAGCCACTTGATCAAGCAGACCTTGATGGTAAGTCTCAACTTCACTCAAGGTAGCCTGACGGTTTAACAAGGTAGCGACTTGATTTTCTTTTTCAGTTTGAAGTGCCTCCACCTTTTTCATGAGTTTCTTCAAGGCCGCTTCATCAGCCTGTGTCCCATCGACCTTAGGATGATCCAAGGAACCACAGACCATACAGGGCTGTCCATCTTCTAATTCTGCCTGCAACTGGGCAATCATGAGTTGACGACGGGAAGCCAAAGTCGTTCCTAACTTTTCTTCCAATTCTTTGAGGCTTTCCTGAGCTTGGTCCCTATCCAAAGATAAGGTTTGATGACGCTTTTCGATCTTTGCCAACTCCTGATTCAAGCCCTCTATTTCTTTCAGGTCCTGATCCAGTTGCTTATCTACACTGTAACCCACAGACTGGAGGAGTTTTTCAGCCTCATGCAAACTCTCTAAACTAAGACGATTGGCCTCCAAATCTGACAAGGATTGGGAAAGGAGCTCAATCTCTTTCGAAGCCTGCTGATAGGTTTCCTCCAACTGCTTGTAGTTAGCACTGGACCGTTCGATTTTTTCTTGCTCTTGGGCAAGACTCTGGGCATAGAAAATAGCCTCTTTCCACGCTTCCAGCTTCTCTTCTTTTTGAAGAATATCCTTAGATTTAGCTGCAAGTTCCTCTTTTTGAGCCTTAACTTCCTTAAAAGCTTGTTCCTTAGCACTTAATGCTTCCTGAGCAATTTCAAGGTCCTGTTCTACTTGCAACAACTGCTTCTGATACTGCTTCAAACTGCTAATGGTTTCCTGCAAGCCTTGGGCAAACTGCAATTCCTCCAGATGCGCTTTTGCTTCTGCCTGTTCCTGAGCACCTTCCTCAATTTCCAGACGGTAACGCTCCTTGGCTAGCTCCAATTCTTGGAAAATCTTTGCCACATCTTGTGCAGTTTGCAAGCTCTTCTGCAGCTTAGCCAAATCCTCATGGGCTTCCTTCAAGATGCTTTTTTGCTCTTCAAGATTATCTTGCCGTTGCGCCAAAAGTTCTTCAAGACGTGCCAATTTTTCATAAGCTGGTGTTTGGGCCAAGACAGCTAATTCTTCCTCAGACCAAACCTGACTGGCAAAATGGCCATCTAGTTGAGCCTGGCGCTTCTCCATATCCTTATTGCTCTGACGAAGACGCTCTTCCAAGCTCTTTTGGAAGCGGTCAAAAATACCTGTTCCAAAGATTTTCTTCAAAATTTGAGTCTTGGTCTTTGAATCTTCTTTCAAGAAACGACTGAAATCATTTTGAGGAAGAAGGATAATCTGTTTGAACTGCTCGGCATTGAGACCCAAAATCTGCTCAATCTGATCACTAACTTCCTTGATTTTATCCCCGAGCTTTTCGATTTCTTGACCACCAATCTTATCCACAATAACAAGAGAAGCCGTTGCCTTTTTTATGGTCGTTCCACCTCCTCGCTTGCCTCTCTCCTGCTGGAGAACACGTTCAATGCGATAAAGGTGGTTGCCTTGTTGGAAGTAAAAAGTCACCTTGGTCAAGTCATCCTCTGGACCAGCAAAGGTCGACCGCATCTCCTCGACAATGCGATCACCACTGGTCGTTGCAAACAAGGCTACTGTCATAGCATCAAAAAGAGTACTCTTACCAGCTCCTGTATCTCCACCAATCAAAAAGAGGGGTGCATGATCAAACTGGGTAAAATTGATAACTTCCTTACGATAAGGCCCAAAATTAGTCAATTCTAACTGGACTGGTCTCATTGTCGGCTCCTCCCAATCTCCTCAAAAATACTTTCCACAAGGGCAGTTTGTATCTCAGACAAGACATCGCCCCCAGTCACTGTCTGGTAGAAATCAGAAACAATTTCCTGTGGCGACTGCATTTCCAAATCTTTTAAGTGCTGATTAACAGTCAAAGTTTCTTCCCTGACATCACCCAAACGACTGAAAGTGATTTCTACAATATCTGTCCCATAAATTTCTTCCAGACGGGCACGCACATTGATACCCTCTAACTCCTTACGGCTAGACAGTTGAATATCAAAGGCAAACCAAGCCTTTTGACAAGGCTGTTCCCTATAAAATCCAGGTGACATCAAGGTTTCAAAAGGCGCCTGCAAGGTCAAAATCGGCCGTCTAACTTCTATAGAATGGAAGGTTTGAGACAAGTTACCAGTCGAATCCAATTCAAAAATATAAACACCCTTTTCTTCCTTGCGTTTAGCTTCTTTGACATTAAAGGCGACTGGACTGCCTGAATATTGCACGCGCTTGGTCGGACTAGCAAAGCGCGTATGGATATGCCCCAAGGCCACATAATCGAAAGCCTTGAAAAGGTCACTGGTCACATTGGTAAGACCACCCACCGTATTGCTGGTTTCAGACAACATCAGTTCTCGAAGACTTTGACCATCTTGGTCATCTTTCTTAGAAACCGCAAAATGCGTCACTAAGATATGAGCCTTGTCAGGATCAAAAGCTTTTTCCATATCCTCAAGAATGTAGGTCAAGGCATCACCAATCCCCTGAATCTCCTTATCCTCATAGTCCTTATAATAAATCCGAGCATCAATAGGATCAATAAAGGGTAGGAGAAAAATCTGGCAGTCTCCCAACTCGATAGGCTCAAAAGCTTCCTCCAAACGTGTGCTTAAATGAAGGCCCTGAGATTGAAAAAAGTCTCGTCCAAAATGCAAGCGTTCGGCTCCATCGTGATTACCACTGATAGCATAGACAGGAATCTGCTCCTCCAATACCAAGCGGGCCAAGGTCTTATTAAAAAGCTTAATCGCATCCACAGGGGGCACCGCACGGTCATAGAGGTCACCTGCAATGATGACCCCATCCACCTGTTCAGAAATAGCTAAATCCACAATCTGTTGAAAGGCCCACTCCTGCTCTTCTAACAAAGACCAACCATTGAGCGTTCGACCTACATGCCAATCTGACGTATGTAATAACTTCATTACCCTCTCCTCATTCAGTTTGATTCTATTTTACATTTCATATTTAAAGGCAAACAACTCTTAAATTGAATAACATTTTTTTAATATAACTAAAAAGAGAGGACCAAACTGGTCCTCTCTCAATATTAGTTTCTCATCAACCACTGTAGTTAACAAGAAACTATTTAATCTTGAGTCTAAAGACTCCTTTGAATATTATTTTCCAAGGTAGTATTCAGAAACTACGTTCAATTTTTCGTCGAATTCGAATACCAATGGTGGGAAGTTAGGGATTTCCACATCCATGATTTCGTCATCTGACAAACCTTTGATGTGTTTTACAAGGGCACGGATTGAGTTACCGTGAGCTCCTACGAATACGTTTTTACCATCTTTAAGAGCTGGAGCGATTTTATCTTCCCAGAATGGAAGGGCACGTTCCAAAGTCACTTTCAAGTTTTCAGCATCTGGAATAACTGAGTCGTCAAGTGAAGCGTAACGACGGTCAGTGTGAGCTGAGTGCTCATCATCACGGTCCATGTTTGGAGGCAATACATCGTATGAACGACGCCAAATGTGAACTTGCTCATCACCAAATTGTTCAGCAGCTTCAGCTTTATTTTTACCAGTCAAACCACCGTAGTGACGTTCGTTCAAACGCCATGATTTTTCAACTGGAACCCACAATTGGTCAGAAGCTTCAAGAGCCAAGTTAGTTGTTTTGATCGCACGTTTCAATACTGAAGTGTAAGCTTGGTCAAATTCGATACCAGCTTCTTTGATCAATTTACCAGCGTCAATCGCTTGTTGTGTACCTTTTTCAGACAAATCAACATCAGCCCAACCAGTGAAAAGGTTAGCTTTGTTCCATTCAGACTCACCGTGGCGAGCAAAAACCAATTTTACCATTAGATGGATTCTCCTTTAAATTTTCCGAGGTTTCCCCTCGTTTATCTATTCTATTTTACACAATTTTTCACAAAAAAGCTAGTTAAAATCGACAAGTTCTGACAGCCAGGAAGTAAAGTCCTCTCATCCTGATTAGGAACTTCTATAATTCATTACTTTTTATTTGCAAAAATAGAGGTTCTAAAGTCATTTGTTTGATCTAGGTAGGCTTTAAAGACTGCTCTCTTAAGTTTATGGACGGCACTGTCAGTTTCTGGGTTATAGTCACTCCAACGCGTACCTTCTGCATCCTTGAGAACAGCTTGGTCCATCAGTTCTTGCAACTCATTTACTCTTTGAATTGTTTTCGTGGCATTGCTCATCCATGATTGCGTCGGATCTTTAAAAGTAATTTTATTCAAATGATCAAACTGAGCAACGCGCTCTTGATACATAGCTTTTTTAAAGGCTGCCCAAGATGAATACTGACCACCAAATAGCTTTTCTAAAACAAGCTTATCTGTCACTAATCCTTGCTTTTTACCGTAGAGGTTGATTGTCTGACCATTTTGTTTAGCAATTTCTTCATATTGGTTGGAAATATATGGGACCATACCATCTTTAAATCCTTTAGCAGCTAAGAGTTCATAAGCTATCCTACGTCCCATAAGATCTCCAGGAGTTCCTTTCTCACTGCTCAATGCTGAAAAGATTGGTGCAAAGAGTTTAATCGTAAAGTAGCCATTTCTCTCATAAGTGCCAGCCTGATACTCACGAGCCGAAAGAATGTTATTGTCAATCAAACTATCAAAGCTGGTCAATTTTTTAGCTTCATCTTCAGTCAAATTTTTCACAACATTAGTAGCATAAACATCATTGCCATCAGCAGGATCTGTTAGATAGTGATTCTCGATTTTTCTGAGAGCTTCCATTTTCTGGGAAACATTCAGTTTCTTAACGATCGATTGCCCTTCAAGATATTCCAACAGATAGATGAGGTCAAACATATTATGAGCGTATTTCTGGAGATCGGATGCATCTTTGAATCGTTCCGTCGGATCTAAGACTTGTAGACGGGATCCTTCCATGCTATCTGATTTTGAATGTTTCAAGATTGAGTTAATGGTAATGGTTGCATCATTTGGATGATCTGGAGCTTGTAATAAACCTTTAGCAAAGAACTCAGGACCAAGACCACTTCTTCTACCATAGCCACCAAGATAGATATCCTGATCTGAATCATGGGTCATCTCATGGGTATACGTAATAGCGCCATCCTTATCCAACATACGGTAAGACATATAATAGACACCATCTCCTGTTGCGTATGCACCGTGATGATTATGAACCACCTTGTTACCAACTGGTCCAAAGAAATGTTGCATTGCAGGATTTGAATTCTCAAAGTCTGCGATTGTTGAAGCCTTTCCTTCAGTATGATCATCACCAAACTTATAGGCATCATAAAGCAGGATCGTACGATAGAGTTTTTCACGTCCCTGATTATCTAAAATACGATACCAATAATCGTAGTGATCTCGCTGACGCTTGGCTGTTTCACGCGCATTATCTTCAACAAACTTATTGAGTTCATCTCCAGCCTTATAGTCGCTGTTGCGGTAGCGATCGTAAGCTCCAAATCCTAGGCTAGACAAGGTTGAGATGACAAAGACTGATCTTTCTGGCAAAGTAAGGAGAGGCAAGACCATATTGCGGTATTTCCAAGTACTACTAGTAATTCGGTCATAAACTCCGATAGAATACTTAGTCCCTGCTTGCTCTTGCTTGGCTTTGACCTCTGCAATAGTGGACTTTTCTTCGACGATGAAAGCTTTGGTCTGTTTTTTAAACCAGTCATTGTTGCTAGTGTTTGGTAAAAAGACTTTTCGGTAATTTTCTAGCGTGCTAAACAAATCTGTCGTTCCATGATGGCTGGCAAGACTGATACCATAAGTATCAACGTTGTTCTTAGCAAGCAGATTATTAAATCCTGATTTCCCTAACTCAATCAAAGTATCTAACGGAGATGCATTTCCTTTTCCAAAGAAATCAAGGTGATACAAGACCAGGTCTTTAATATTAACCTGACCATAGCTAAAGTTATACCAACGCTCTAAGTAGCTCATACCAAGAAGCAAGGCTTCCTTGTTGCGCTTGATTTTATCTATGATGTAACCTGTCATTACTTGATTGTTTTCCACTAGACCAGCATCCGCTGACAAGAGTTTTCTCAGACTGTCTTCTAGATGCTCCTTCGTTTTAGCAAACTGCTCTTCTAGATAGAGCTCGGTTTGCTTCACTTTTGGTGAAATACCAAGTGTGTTTCTAATAGCATCTGAATGATAATTTACCTTCTTCAATTCTGGTAAGACTTGCTGGATAATCGTTTCTTGATTATACAAGAATTGGTTTGGCGTATAGAGAAGCCCCGTATCTCCTAGACTATATTCTGCTAACTTAGCAAAATCAGTCTGGTACTTGAGCTGGAATGTTTCAGAGGAATGATCCTGGTAATGGAGCAAGAGTTTATTGGCACTTTTTTTATTGGTTACAATGTCCGTAATTACTTGGTCATCCTTCATCATGACTGCTGACAAGAGTTCTTTTTGATATAAATGACTGTTCTCGTTAACTAGGTTTCCGTATTTGACGATGGTTGCCTTGTTGTAGAAAGGTAGCAATTTTTCAATATTTTTATAAGCCAAGGCGCGCTGAGCTTGATAATACTTCACCTTAGAAAAATCACTTTCTTTACTAACACTTGTTGAAAGGGGCTCCACTATTGGAGGAGTGAAAGGATTGATTTCTGCTTTTTTATTAGTCACTTCAGAAGCATCTAAAATTGTTCCTCTTTCCACAAATGATTCCTTGCTGACGACTTCTTCCCTGACCAAGGTGACATTGTAGACTCTATTAGCTTTGTTGCTGAATGTATTAGCCACCTTCATTTCATTATAGTGGTAACCGGTAATAGCATTTCCGTTGGTTACATTGACATCGCTTAGTACATTGGTCAATCTTCCTGCATGCTGTTCCTCATTCGTCTTTCGATCCCACAAATATCCAGCCACACCTGCAACTCTACCAAAGTGCTTGACATTGTTGATATCACCTTCAGCATAGCTATCCTGTATATGCGCATCTTGGTCTACTAGACCTGCTAGCCCACCAACAGTCTGATCTGAACTATTCGTGTTGGATGAAATGGCTACTGTCGCTTTTGACTTAGTCAGTGAAGCTCTGCCTCCTGTCAAATGACCGACCAAACCACCAATATTGTATGCAGCAGTCGTTTCGTAGGTATTAACAATTCTTCCCTTAAAACTACTCTCTGTGATGCTTGATTGGTCTGCCTTAGCCAACAAACCACCGATACCACGTTCCCCAGCCAGAACACCATCGACATGAACTTGCTTAATCTTTGTGTTATCCGTAGCTTCATTTGCCAGTGAACCGATATCATCTTTACCTGAAATAGAGACATTTTTTAGGCTCAACTTTTCTACTGTGGCCCCTCTCAAGCTTTCAAAAAGAGGCTTTTTCAAGTTGTAAATAGCATAATGCTTGCCATCCTTTTCACCAATCAACTGACCAGTAAAGGTGCCCTTGATGTAAGATCTGTCATCAGGTCCCAACTCCACTTCGTTGGCATTCAAGCTAGCCGCTAAATGATAGGTTCCAGAGAGATTCTTGTTGATAGCTTTAACCAAGTTGCTAAAGGAAGTGAAGGTTGTTGTTTCTTCTGTAGCCTTTTTTGCGAGATAGAAGGTGAAATTATCGACATATTTATTTTCTAGCTCTTGCTGGAGTTTCTCAGCTTTGGCTATGATTTTATAAACTGATTGTCCATTTTTTATTTCTGCAGTTATTGAAGCGACAGGTAGATAGACATCTTTGAATGACGACGATTTTACCTTAACAAAGTAAGTGTCTGGATTACTTGGAACACTGTCTAAAGAAACATGTTGTTTGTAAGTACCATTGGTCTGACTATACAACTCCAGATCCGAAACATTTCTTAATTCAAGTGTTTTTTCTGGATCTTTTTCTTTTGGTTTTTCAGCCGGATTTTCTGGTTTTGCTTGCTCAATATTGCCAGTATATTCTGGAAGAGGGGCAATTTGTTCGGGTTCAACTATTGCTCCAGATTGGATGCCTGTATATTCTGGTTTGTCGGCTGTCTCAGGGGCTACAACAGCTCCTGATTGCTCACCTTTATATTCTGGTAAGGAAGCAAGGGTTTCTGGTTCGACGATGGTCCCAGCTTGAGTTCCCGTGTACTCTGGTTGTGGAGCTACTTGTTCGGGTTCAACAACCGCTCCGGACTGGGTACCTGTATAGGATGGCTTATCAGCCGTTTCTGGTTCGACGATGACTCCAGATTGAATTCCTGTATATTCTGTTTTTTCAGTTGTCTCAGGGGCAACTATTGCACCAGATTGCTCACCTTTATATTCTGGTAAGGAAGCATGGGTCTCTGGTTCGACGATGGCTCCAGCTTGAGTTCCCTTGTACTCTGGTTGTGGAGCTACTTTCTCGGGTTCGACTATTGCTCCAGACTGAGTGCCTGTATAGGATGGTTTATCAGTTTTCTCAGGGGCAACTATTGCACCAGATTGCTCACCTTTATATTCTGGCAAGGAAGGCTGAGTCTCCGGTTCGACAATGGCACCAGCTTGAGTTCCCGTGTACTCTGGTTGTGGAGCCACTTGCTCTGGTTCAACAACCGCTCCGGACTGGGGACCTGTATAGGATGGCTTATCAGCCGTTTCTGGTTCGACGATGGCACCAGATTGAATCCCTTTGTACTCTGGATGTGGGACAACTTGCTCAGGTTCGACAATAGCACCGGACTGAGTGCCTGTATATTCTGGTAATGAGGCCTGAGTCTCAGGCTCTCCTTTTCTTGCAGACTGAGGTGCTTCACTCGGAGCAACTGCCTTCTTAGTCCCCTTCTCTACTATACGTGGCAAGGATTTCTCTACCTTGGTCGAGAGGATCTCACGAGTAATTTCTTGGTTTTCAACAGTGAAAATGCGAACAAGTTCAATCTTCTTCCCAGCACGACCTTCTTGTTTGACACGAATGGTTCCCTCTGTTAGATCTGGATTTTCTTGAACCACTTCAGCAAAGTCTAGATTGGTTACAATCTCTTGATCTTTGTATAAGAGCTCTGGTTTATTTAAACGACCAGCCAAGACTTCGTCATGAGGATCCACACTAGCAATACCAGACGGCTTTTGATTGGGTGAATCTTTAGAAGGGATTGGCTTGTCAGCAGGGCTTGTTGGAGACGGATTTTTCCGCTCATCTCTTACATTTTGCCCACCTTCATTGGACTGGAAATGAGGGTGAACCGTATCGTCTAGTTTCTGATCTCTAGCAACAGTTTCTAACTGATTAATTTTCTTGTCTTGCTTAATATAGCCTAGATAGGTATAACCTGACAGGACTCTTGGCAGAGGCAGACTATCTCCTTGGGATAATTGATATTCTTGATTGTATTGTAGCAAAAGCTGATTTTCAATAGCCTGAACCGAAGAGACCAAACCGCTCCCCATGCCTGTTATCAAAACAACCTTCAACAGTGCTTTCTTCTTGCCTTTCTTTCTCGAAACAGCAAAAATAAGGAGTCCAATCGAAGCGAGGGCTCCACCAGTAAGGACGGTAACCAGATTACTGTGCTCACCGGTATGAGGCAACTGACCTAGTTGGGCTTTCTCATCCATACGGTAGACTAGATAATAGGTACTCTCACTATCTTCAGCAATATTAGGAAAATCCTTTACAATCAAGTCCTTCTCATGACTACTCAGTTCTGTATCCGTCACGTATTTGTAGTGAACAGATATATTTTCTTGAGCAAATACGGTCCCACCGCTAGCAATAGACACAAAAAATAAACTAGAAATTGAAGCAGACACAAGACCAATCGCCAACTTTCGTAAGGAAAAACGATGCTGCTTCTCTCCAAAAAACTTTTTCATTCTATATCCTCTCTATTATTTTATCCCTTTCAAAATAGAAGAAGCATTTTGCTTCCTCACTATGATAAACTTACAAGAAACAAAAATACTTCTATATATATTTTGATATATTTAATCTACAACCATCATTATACTATAAAAAGAGTTCCTTGTCTCAAATAAATGCTTTAGATTTTACGAATGAAATAGCTTATTTATCCTGTAAAATTTTCCGTCAATTGGTAACAAAAATAAGGTTAACCGCCTTCATACTGTAATAAGTATTTCTAACAAAGATTCAATTCGTCCCACCTCAATTCGAAAGATATGATTCTTCAATTTCAAATTTTTCAAAATTTCAAAGTATAGGAATTGCCAATAATTGTCATAATTTCTCCTATCTAGTCCACGAATGGGATTAATCCAACAGAACTACCTACGATAAACAATACAGACAGTGCAGGAGTCACACGCTCATCGCCCTTGAAATACACAATAGCCACAATTCTTAAAACTAAAATAGTAACTTTCATCAATCATGAAATCATTGAAAAATCGTCAACGCTCTTCAATTACCCTATTCTAACTCCAAATCAGAAGCGACCAATAATCTCATCAAACTTATCAAACGAAATTCCTTTGGTTTTCGAAACTTTGAAAACTTCAAAAAACGATTTTTATCGCTCTGAACATCAAAAAAGAAAGGACGAAATTTGTCCTTTCTCTATCTTAGCTTTTCTTTAATCCACTACTACTGACAAAGAACCAATTTTAGAGTTTCTCCATTTACTCTAGTTGACAAAAACTCTATTTATAGTTCAACTTTAAATTTTTTGAGGCTTCCTAAAAATAATGAAGCACCAACAATAATGACGATTCCCCCTATCCATCCTAAGAATGGAACCAATGCAAGTGCAGAGCCAACAATTAATAAGACTGAGGGTGCAATAGAAATTCTATTATCATCTTTATAGTATATTAGTGAGAGAATACCTAGAATTAAAATTCCAATTTTTACTAAACTAAAAATAATAAAAATAATTCCTAAGATGACACCAACAACTTCTTCATCATCAAATATAGAGGCAATCATAATTATAATAATTGGCAAAATGGTTAGGATAGTTCCTGTAACTAAACCAATGATACCATCTAATTGAGCAAGTGTTTTCTTTTTCATCAATATTTCCTTTTCATTAAAAATTAATATTATACATTAATTTTGTTTAATATTTTCTTTTATATCAAACTAAAATACACACACAGAAAACTTTTTTAATCTATAATTCGATTATTTCTCTTCAAATCCTTCTGCGACTGCGTCCGCAAAGTTTTCTTCTACGATGCTTGCACAGTGGTCACAGATGACTGCGTGGTAGCTTCGTTCTGCTGTCGTTGGGTCGATACGACGGCAACGGTCACATACATCACCTGAAGCGCGTTCTACTGTGAAGGCCACATCTTCGAAGCTAACAGCAGCTTCTGGAGCTGGTCCTTCTGCGATGGTCAATTCAGACACGATCAAAAGTTGAGCTACATTACTGTTTACTGCTTCGAGTAGAGTTTTCACCACTTCGTTTGGATAAACTGTCAAGTGTGCTTCAAGTGATTTACCGATAACTTTGGCATTACGCGCTTCTTCCAAGGCTTTTTGAGCTTGTCCACGGAAGTCCATGAAGGCAGCCCATGTATCCAAGATTTCTTCTTGGTTAGCAAAAGTTTGTGCTTCTGGCAATTCTGACAATTGAACGAAGTCTTCTGTTTCAAACTCAAGGTATGACCAGATTTCCTCTGCTGTATGAGGAAGAATTGGTGTCAAGAGTTTGGTGATTTTCACAAGAATGTCATAGAAGACAGTCTGCATTTGACGGCGTTCCAGTGATTTTGCACCTTCGATATAAACAACATCTTTGGCAAAATCAAGGTAGAAGGCTGACAGGTCAACGTTGATAAAGTTCACCAAGGCCTTATAGATTGTCAAGAATTCAAAGTTTGCATAAGCATCACGAATGGTCTTAACAAGCTGGTTAAAGCGAATAGTCATGTACTTATCAACTGAACGTAGTTCTTCATAAGCTACTGAATCTTGAGCTGGGTTAAAGTCAGAAGTATTGGCAATCAAGAAACGAAGAGTGTTACGGATCTTACGGTAAGTTTCAGAGACTTGGCTCAAGATATCCATAGAGATACGCACGTCGTTGCTTGAGTCTACACTTGTTACCCAAAGACGCAAGATTTCTGCACCAAATTGTTTTTCAACATCGCTTGGAGCAATAGTATTTCCAAGAGATTTAGACATCTTCTCACCTTTACCATCAAGAGCAAAACCTTGTGACAAGATTTGTTTGTAAGGTGCTACGCCATGGTTGGCAACAGATGTGATGAGTGATGAGTTGAACCAACCACGGTATTGGTCAGAACCTTCTAGGTAAAGGTCTGCTGGGTAAGTCAACTCCGGACGATTTACAACAACCCCATTCCATGATGAACCTGAGTCAAACCAAACGTCCATGATATCTGTTTCCTTCTTGAACTCGCCATTTGGTGAACCTGGATGTGTAAATCCTTCTGGCAAAAGGTCCTTAGCATCACGTTCCCACCAAATGCTTGAACCATGTACTTCAAAAAGTTGAGCCACATGTTCAATGGTTTCAGCAGTCATGATAGCTGTACCGTCTTCAGCGTAGAAGATTGGAAGTGGAACACCCCAAGCACGTTGACGTGAGATAACCCAGTCGCCACGGTCACGGATCATATTGTAAAGACGGACTTTACCCCATTCTGAGTGGAATTTCACTTTTTCAATTTCGTCCAAGATTTCTTGGCGGAATTTAGAAACTGAGGCAAACCATTGTGGAACTGCACGCCAGATGATTGGTTTCTTAGTACGCCAGTCAAATGGGTATGAGTGAGAGATTTCTTCTTGGGCAAGAAGGAGGTTACCAAGTTTTTCAATAACAGTTGGAACTACCTTGTCATAGAATTGACCTTCAAACTCAGGACCAGCATTCTTCATCATGATACCACGTTCGTCAACAGTCACTGCAACTTCAAGACCATTAGCAATACCGACATTATAGTCATCCTCACCAAAACCAGGGGCTGTATGGACAATACCAGTACCAGAGTCAGTTGTAACGTGGTCACCAAGGATAACCAATTCATCTACAGCTGTATCCCATGGGTGTTCTGTTACGATGTGGTTGAGTTCTTGACCACGGTAAGTTGCCAAAACTTGAACATCAACCCAGCCAAATTTCTCAGACAAGCTAGTCAATAATTCTGCAGCCACCACAAACTTACGAGCTTCACCAGCAGGTTGAACCAAAACGTAATCAATATCTGCTCCAACTGTCAAACCACGAGAAGCTGTGATGGTGAATGGTGTAGTTGTCCAGACTACGATATAAGTATCTGTATCTAGAACACCTTTGCCATCTTTTACCTTGTTGGCATAGTAAAGAGAAGTTGAAACTAAGTCATGGTATTCAATCTCCGCTTCAGCAAGGGCTGACTCGGATGACCAAGACCAATAAACTGGCTTGGCACCACGATAGATGTAACCTTTGTTTGCCATTTCCCCAAATACACGGATTTGGGCTGCCTCATAGTCAGGAGTCAAAGTCACATATGGATTTTCCCAGTCACCAGAAACACCCAAACGTTTAAAGTCTTCACGTTGTTTATCTACTTGAGAAAGAGCGTATTCACGGCAAAGTTTCAAGTACTCAACCAAGTCCATTTCTTTACGTTTGACACCTTGTTTTGCCAAAACTTGCTCGATTGGCAGACCATGAGTATCCCAACCTGGGATAAATGGTGCGTAAAAACCTGACATTGATTTTGAACGAACAATGATATCTTTTGAAATCTTGTTCATAGCGTGTCCAACGTGGATATTTCCGTTCGCGTATGGAGGGCCATCATGCAAGGTGAAATGAGGTTTTCCTTGGTTCAATTCTTGACGACGTTGGTAAAGTTTTGCATCTTCCCATTCCTTTTGCCAAACTGGCTCTTTGGTAGGAAGTCCTGCACGCATTGGGAAAGCTGTTTTCCCAAGGTTAAGGGTATCTTTGAGTTTCATGGTATCTCCTTTATAAAAAATAACAAATTAAAAACCACGACTGCCAAAAAGGACGAAAATCGTGGTACCACCTTTATTCGGAAAAAGATTTAGTCTTTCTCCCTCTTATCCCGTAACGTGGGGAACGTCAAATCTTACTCCATTCAGACTTGAGTTTTTGAGAGGATAATCTTATCAATAGGGATTACAGGACTCACACCATCTCCTGCTCGCTGAAAATATAAGGATAAAATATTGTTCTCACATATCACTATTCATTATAAGATTAGGACAGATTCTTTATTTGTATCTTCCTCATTCGATGAAGGGCCTTCGACTTCAACTGGCTCTAAATGTTCTTCTACATAATGATCTTGTTGAGCTTCAAATTCAGCTAATTCTCTATTACCAGCCTCAATTCGAGCTTGTAACTCAGCCATTTCTTCAGGTGTAAATTGACGAGTCATATCGATTGGTTCTTCTTCTGGTTGTGAATATACCGATTCACCAAGAACTTCACCAACAACTTCTTTAAATGCTTCATCACTTGTCTGAAGATAGGTAGCTGTTGGGCGCAGAATATCTTCCCAATCTGATGATTCAACAATTGCTAACTGACTCTCAATTGTAGATTTGAGACGTTGGTGGAAGACACGGCTTTTGTTCTTCAATTCTTCAGTCTCAACAGCAACTTTCTTAGCATTATCAGTAGCTTGACGCAAGATCTCATTAGCCTTATATTTTGCTTCTTCAAGCAAACGTTGGGCATCTTGCTCTGCCTGTTGGATAATATTATTAGAACGATCTTGAGCAGCTTGTTTCACACGCTCTGCCGTATCTTGAGCAATCAATACTGATTGACTCAAAGAATCTTTCATCTCATCAAAGTAAGACAAACGTTCTTCCAAGCTCTTGATATGCAACTCTTTATCATGATTGCTTCGAACTAAATCTTCATAATCACGAACAACGATTTCAAGAAATTCTTCAACTTCTTCTGGATCAAAACCTCTAAATCTTGTACCAAAGGTTTTATCTTTAATTTCTAATGATGTAATTGGCATATTATTCCTCACTTACTTAATAATAATTGGACCGTTAATTTCTTTTTATCTTTTTTTGTTTGCCCATTATCTCTAACAAGTTTCAATCGACCAAATTTCCTCACACTAATCAAATCACCAACTTGAACTGCATAATCTGATTTTTCAACTAAATGGTAATTAACTTGGACTGCCTGTTTTTCAATTAACTGACTTGCCTGATTTCTAGACAGCTTTAAGACACCTGCTAGAAAAACATCTAATCTAGAACTAGCAATACAAATATCTAATTCTTGATAATCTTCTACTGTAGCAATTTTCTCAGTAAAATCCCGTTCTTCTAGACGAACCGGTAAACGAGCAATTTTCGTAATGCCGTCTTGAAAAAGGAGCATAAACTGTCGATTAATGATAATCTGTGCCCTCTCTTCGTTGACTAAGATATCACCAAATAGCTTCCTATCAATTCCCAGCTTGTTTAAAACAGTCCCTAATATTTTTGCATGCGTTAAGCGTTCAAACTTATTAGGGTAGACAATTTCTTGCAAGGAAAGTTCAAAATCAGAGAATTCTGGCTCAAAATAATCAGGATACAGTAGAACTCGTACATATTCAGTTTCAAGAAACTGCCGACTGCTCATGTAGGAGATGCCGTTGGTTGATGCTAGCACCTTTAAAATCTTTTCTTGATGGGGATTTACAAAGGGTGTTAAAAAAGGAGAATAAGAATCTTCTACCTTTTTTATCCATTCTACTCCCTTATCAATAAAAGACGAATCATTCTTAGAAAAGTGTTGATAAATCATCTTGTTCATAGAAAGATCACTAAAAGTCGAATCAACTGTTCCCCTAGGAAGTGAACTAGTAATACCGCAATCCAGACAGACAAATCAAGACCTGCAATCTGGAGGGGTAAACGTTGCAAGGGAGCTACTATCGGTTTCACTAAACTAATAATCAAGCGTCCAAGACGTGATTCATAAGCATTGGGAAACCAAGACATCAGAGCAAACACGATTAAAATCAGTGAATAGATATCCACTGCATTTTGAACAAAACGAATGAGAAAGATCATTATCTTACTCTCGTACGTTTCATATCAAAGCCAAATTCACCATTTTGTGATTCATCTGGAATTTTGATATCTTCAATATTGACGACAACATCAACTGGTGTCAGCAGGTACATAGTAGATGCTACCTTTTTCATGTTACCAGCTAAAACGTGGCGCGCCCCATCCAGATAGTCCAAACAACGACGTGCTTGAACTTCTGTCATATATTGGAAATCAATCAAAATACTTTCGTTACCAGCTAATAAATCAACAATATCTGTGGCATCTTCGTATTTACGTGGATAACGAACATCAATTGTCACCTTATCAGTAGAACGTTGACTTTGCATAGCTAACTCTTGTTGACGGGCATGAAGACGAGTGATGTTTTTATCTTTAGATGGCGTACTAGCAGCTTGTTGAGGCAACTCTTGAACAGAAGGGACTGGAGTCACAATCGGCTCTTCAGCTTTAGGCTGGTATGCAGTACCAACATCTTCTCCATCTTCTGTAAAATAATCTATAAATTTATCAAATCTATCTTTTAAAGACATATTTCTTTCCTATTTAAAAAATGCTGTACCAATTCTGACAAATGTTGAGCCAAATTCAATCGCTTCCTTGTAGTCGCGACTCATACCCATACTCAAGTCCGTCATTGGCATATTGGGAATTTGTTTTTCTCTAATTTCTAGTTGCAAATCCTGCGTAGCTTTAAAAATTTCTTTCAACTCATCACTACTAGCTTCAAAAGGAGCCATGGTCATCAAGCCGACATATTCGATTTTATCTAAGGTTGCTAATTCCGGCAAGAGCTCTAATAGTTCTTCCCTTGAAAAACCATGTTTGCTCTCTTCCCTTGAGATATTTACTTGTAAGAAACACTTAACAACTCGGTCACTTCTTTTTTGAATTTCCTCTGCTAGCTTTAATGAATCCAAAGCGTGGAAATAATCAACATACTGAATGACATCTTTGACCTTGCGTCTTTGCAAAGTACCAATCAGATGCCAAGTAATATTCCTGTCTTTTAAAGCTTCATATTTCTCAAGAAATTTATCCACACGATTTTCACCAATATGATGCACACCTAGCGGAAGCAAAGCCTCCGCTGTCGGTACGTCTACATATTTTGTAACAGCAACAACCGAAACAGAATTGGTTTCTCTTCCTGACTGCTGACTTGCATCTTTTATTTGTTGAAAAACACGTTCTGTATTTTCTTTCAAATTCATTTACTTAACGATTTTTGAAAAATGGAGGAGTGTCTAATTCATCCTCATCGTGTAAAGATGGTGCTTCGAAACGTTCAACTGGTGATACAACTGAATCAGTCGGACGAACAATTGTCTCACGACGCAAGTCCCAATCACCAAATGCTGAAGTTTGAGAAGTTTCTGTACGGCGAGGTGCTGGACTTGGAATTTCTGCAGTTTCAGCCATATCAAAGTGACGATTATGATTGTGTGCATGGCTAGGACTTGCTTGCTCATGACGAACAGCTTGTCTTGGTGCATGACCAACAACTTTTTCAACACGATCTTGGCGAACACCAGTTGCCACAACTGTAACACGGATTTCATCTTTCATGTTTTCATCGATAGATGTTCCGAGCCAGATATTCACTCCTTGGCCAGCCGCTTGGTTGACGATCTCTGAAGCTTCTTCTGCCTCAATCAAAGTCAAGTCGAGACCACCAGTAACGTTGACGATGACATCCTCAGCACCGTCAATAGTTGTTTCAAGAAGTGGTGAGTAGATTGCCTTACGAGCTGCTTCTACCACACGTTCTTCACCACTACCGATACCGATACCCATTAGGGCGTTTCCTTTATTTGCCATAACTGTTTTCACATCGGCAAAGTCAAGGTTAATCAAACCAGGGTTTGTGATCAAATCAGTAATCCCTTGAACACCTTGGCGAAGGACATTATCTGCTTCGCTAAGAGCTTCAAGAAGCGGAGTTTTCTTATCAACAATTTCAAGCAAGTTGTTGTTTGAAATAATCAATAGAGTATCTACATGTTCACGAAGCTGATTGATTCCTTCTACAGCGTACTGACCACGTTTGCTTCCTTCAAAACCGAAAGGACGTGTCACAACACCAACTGTAAGAGCACCTAGATCTTTAGCAATGCGGGCAATAACAGGAGCTGCACCAGTACCAGAGCCACCTCCCATACCTGCAGTAATGAAGACCATATCTGCTCCAGTAATAGCTTGAGTCAAGGCTTCTTCGCTTTCTTCAGCTGCCTTTTGACCAACTTCAGGTCGACCGCCAGCACCCAAACCACGAGTCAATTTAGGGCCTAACTGAATTACAGTTTCAGCTTTTGTACTACTCAAAGCTTGTACATCTGTGTTTGCTGCGATAAATTCTACGCCTGCAACACCTTCGTCAACCATGCGGTTAATGGCGTTACCACCACCTCCACCAACACCGATTACTTTAATAACTGCACCTTGAGCTGCTGCTGTATCAAATGAAAATGTCATAGTTTATTTTTCCTCTTTTATTCATCAAACATGCTTCCGATTAAGCCACGGAAACGATCTGCGATTTTTGGTTTATTTTGAGAAGATACTTTATCTTCTTTCGGAGCAACTACGTTCGTAGAAGCTGACTGCTCTACCTCAGTATTTTGAACTGGTTGAATAGGGGTAGGTTGTGCTACCTGCGTAACGCGTTGAATCATCCCACCAAAATTAATTGGTTGGTGACGCAAAGTATCCTCACCCTTGACTGCTCTTTGTGCTAATAAATGCACCTCAGTCAATTGACCAGCAAATTCAGACAAGCTAATCACATGAGCGAAGGCAGGATTACGGATTCCAACTTGATTTGGAACGTAAAGTTTGACACCAACGCCAAAGACTTCCTGTGCAAGTTCTACAACACCTGGTAAAATAGCATTTCCACCAATCAGAACAATCCCACCTGGAAGATCCAACAAATGTCTTCTTTCCAACTCTTGTTTGATTTGTTCAAAAATGTGCTTAATGCGGGCTGAAATAATCTCTGCTAGGTAGCTTTCTGTAACTTCTACAGGCTCTACTTCACCAATTACTTCAACTTGGAAGGTTTCATTACTTGCAAGTGAAGGGTAGGCTTCACCATAGTTCAATTTCAATCCTTCAGCTAGTTTTTGTGAAGTCTTCAAGACTTTAGAGATATCTTTTGTGACATAATCTCCACCTTCTTGAAGAATATTTGTAAACTGGAGTTCTTGGTTACGGATTGTAGCAACAGTTGTTTGACCTGCTCCCATATCAATCACCGTAGCTCCAAATTCACGCTCTCCTTCATTCAAGACTGAACGAACCAAAGCCAATGGTGAAATAATAATATTTTCAACCTGAACACCTGAGCGCTCAACTGTCTTGCGTAAATTGTGAAGAATAGTACGTGGACCTGTGTAAAGCAAACCACGCATTTCAAGACGAACCCCCATCATACCACGTGGGTCACGAATACCTTGGAAGCCATCTACGATAAATTCTTCAGGAATAAAAGTAATGACTTCACGATCTGGTGTCATACTCTTTGTCAAGGCTGATTTAACAACATTTTCAACATCTTGATCTGTAATTTCTTTTGTATCAGATGTAACTGGAATCATTCCTTGAGTTGGTTCTACTTGCAAAAGATTTCCAGGCAAACCAACATTCACTGATTTGATTGAAATGCCAGCTTTCTCTTCTGCTTGGGAAATAGCTGACTTGATAGCAGTTGCTGCTGCTTCAATATCAACGATAATCCCATCCTTTACACCTTTACTCTTGGCATTACTTACACCAATTACATTTAGTTCACCATTTCTAAGCTCGGCAACCAACACCTTAATCGAATTGGTTCCGATATCTAAGCCTGTAAAAAAACCATCTCTAGCCATTACATCGCATCCTCTCTCTTCCAAGTTTCAAACTTCTATTCAATATAGCTAAAACAGGGCATAGCTATTCACAGAATATTATAACACAAAAAATCCAATCGTGCTTAGTTTTTCCTAAATTTACTTACCATTTTTTTACATTCGCTCATCATATTTTTGTATTTTCCAAACAAGTTATCAAAAATCAGATTTATGAAAAAAAGAAAGCTCATTTCTAAGCTTTCTTTGCAATCATTTTTTCTGCTTCTTGTTCTAAAAATAGTTCCAAGATTTTCTTTGTTAACGTAATCGCTGCTGATAAGGCCAGGGAAACGATTAAATAATTAGCTACTAAGCCATGGTCTCCAACCAATGGTGGCTTTGTCAAGAATCCGTAATCTCCACCAGTTACTAAATTGACCACAAAAATCAAGGCATTTAGGGCAAAAGTCATAAGAAAAATTCTTTTTACATCCAGCAATCGTGCATCGTACTGTCTCAAGAGATAAACCAAGGAGTTCCCCAAGAGAGCTAAGTGCCCAAAGATAAAGGATAAAATCGCAATATGTGGGAAAGGATACGCATCTGGCACTGGATAAACAAAGGCTGCTAATGTCCCAAATGTTCCTAGTAATGCAAAATACTGCCTATATTTAGACTGACCAGGAAGCAAAAGCACCACAAACATAGCCATACGGCAATGGTAAAAAGGTAGGCTTTCTGACAACGGCATATGATTGACCCAGTACCAACCATAAAGGAGGATCAACTGAACGGCTTGCAAGATTTGGAAAAATCGTTGATAAGCCTTCTTTTCACGATAACGATAGGCTGTATAAAAGGTCAAAGCCAAGAGTGTAAATATACTGACATACCAAAAAAGGTCAAATTTGGGTGGCTCTGTTGCTTGGGTCGTAAAGAAAATATCCCATAAATTCATCTAGTCTTCCTCATGATTCAAAATTTTCCTGCATTTTATTATACCATGCTATTTGTCAAAAATGGATTTAGAAATACGATAATCATCTTCTTAGTCAAGATATTGTTCCCTATGGCCTTGATAAACCTGCCAAAGAAGCTCTATTTGCTCCTTGGTAATGCGTTTTTCAGATAAGGCTGGCAGTTGGTCAATGGCAAAAAATTGAAGGTCAGCAATTTCTTGATTTTCTTGGAATTGTCCATCAAGAAGCTTACATTCAAAAACAAACTTTGCATATTGCTTGCTCTGTAGTTGGAAACGATTTGTATCAAAAACAGCTAGTAGTCTTTCTACTTTAGCTTCAAAACCGGTTTCTTCTTCAATTTCCTTGAGAATATTTTCTGTTAGAGAATAACCAACCTCACCAAAGCCACCTGGCAAAGCCCAATCATCCTCTCCTTGTCCCCTAACCAGACAAATCTTTTCGTCCTCAACAATCCAAGCACGGACGTCCATTAACGGAGTTGCATAAGCGGAAGTTGGCTTCAAAACTTCTGCCACTTCTTCGGCATCAAGGTCTGATGCTTGATTCAACATTTCAGATAACAGACTTCGCAAGTCTTCATAGCGCTCACGGTCAAAAGGATCTTTTGTAAAGGTTAAGCCAGTATCTGTAAGGGCAATCATTCTTTGCAGATACTTAACAAAATCACTTGGCTTCATTTTCTAAACTTTCTACCAACTTGGCTAGATTCATAGAGTTAGAGCCTTTGAGCAGGATTTGATCATGGACTCCAAGGCTTTCTTTGACCTGCTTGACTAGGTCTTCAAATTGGTCTTGGTCTTCTGTTTTCTTGAAGTAGAAAACGTGGCCAATTGGGAACATTTGACTGGCCAATTGAGCTAATTCAGCAATATCTTCTCCATAGAAAATAACAGTATCAAGCACATCTGGAGAAAGGCTCAAAATCATCTGATTATGAAGTTGAACAGACTGGTCACCAAGTTCCTTCATATCCGCCAAGACAGCAATTTTCTTGCCACCTTCATTGGTCGGAATGGCAGAGAAAGTCTCTAAAATCAACTTCATAGCTGTTGGATTGGCATTGTAAACATCTGATAAGATATCTGCTCCATTAGCTGCTTTCTTCCACTCGGTACGGTTACGCGTCAATTCAAGATTTTGGAAGGCCAAACGGATTTGCTCCTCAGAAACTCCTTCTTGTAGAGCCACATAAGCAGCAATCATAGCATTAGTGGCATTGTACTTACCTGTCACTGGCAAATCGAGGGCTTGTTCCAAGAAATTAGCCTTAAAGGTCAAGCTATCCTTACGCTCAACCAAGTCGGTAATTTCCAACTCTGCTCCTTGCCCAAAACGAACTACCTTTTTATCAGTTGGCAAGTAGTCCTCTACAATCGGATCTGCTGGTGCCAAGAGCAAGGAATTCGAAGACATCCCGTCTGCAATTTGCATTTTTCCTTTAGCAATTTCAGAACGGTCTTTGAAAAAGGCTAAATGGGCCTCACCAACCAAGGTTACAATGGCTGTTTTTGGACGAGTCAATTCTGACAAGAGATGAATATCTCCCAAGTGATCCTGCCCCATCTCTAAGACCAACTTTTCTGTTTCTTCAGGCATATGGAGAACTGTGTAAGGAAGACCAATCTCATTATTGTAGTTACCTTGTGTTTTGTAAGTTTTGTAGGTTGTTGATAGCAAGTGCGCCAACATGTCTTTGGTTGTTGTTTTACCATTTGAACCCGTAACCGCAAAGACATCAACAGCTGTTTTTTCAAGATAGTAGGCAGCTAGGGTTTGAAAGGCCGTCAAAACATCAGCTACTAAAATGTAGGGATGATTGGCAACCTCTCTCTCAGACAGGGTTACTGCGGCACCATTTTCAAAGGCTATTTCGATAAAGTCATGACCGTCACGCGCACCTTTGAGGGGCACAAATAAATCCCCTGCCGCAATTAAGCGACTGTCAAACTCAGCCTTCTCTAACTGGGTGTCCTCAAAGAGGCTGATATCATTTTTAGCTCCTACAACTTGAGCCACTTCATGGATTGTTAATTTCATTTCTACTCCTTTAAAAAGGGTCGAAGCTCGAGAACTCTAGTCACCTTACAGTGATGGTTCTGGCTCCTACCCTCTCTTTCGTTTTTATAGCAAATGCGCTTCGCGCTTGTCAAAACTTTCCTTGGCAAGGTCAACCAAACGTTCGATTAAGTCTGGATAGCTAATTCCCATATTGTCCCAAAGAAGTGGATACATTGACCACTGGGTGAAACCTGGCATGGTATTAAGCTCGTTTAGGAAAATCTCTCCCTTATCTGTATAGAAGAAATCGCAACGAGAGAGACCGAGGCCACCTATGGCACGGAAGGCCGTTTCTGCATTCTGACGCATGACAGCTACCACATCATCACTGATTTTAGCTGGGATATCCATGGTAATCTTGTTGTCAATATACTTGGCATCGTAGTCATAAAAGGCAACATCCTTGACTACTTCTCCTGGTAGCGTACTCTTGACATCGTAGTTGCCCAAGAGACCAACCTCGATTTCACGAGCATTTACCCCTTGCTCTACTAAGACACGGCTGTCATATTGGAAGGCAAGTTTCAAAGCTTGACGGAGTTCCTCTTGGTTTTCAGACTTAGAAATACCGACACTTGACCCCATGTTTGATGGTTTTGTGAAGACTGGATAAGTCAATTTTTCTTCAACTTCGGCAATTTTAGCAGTCACATCATCACCTTCGACAATGGCCACATAAGGAACTTGGGCAATCCCGACAGATTCTAACACACGTTTGGTGGTGATTTTATCCATGGCAAGGCTAGATGACAAGATGTTGCAACCAACATAAGGCATTTTCAAAACTTCTAAGAATCCTTGAACAGAGCCATCTTCTCCCATCGGACCGTGAAGGACTGGAAAGACCACTGCTCCCTCTTCGTAGATAGCACTTGGTGCAACTTGCTTATCCCAATCAATGGTTTCATTGGTCATAAGACGATCCTCTTGACCTGGAGTCTGGCTAAATTCTTGCGTTTTAATAAAGTCACCTGACTGGCTGATGAAAAAAGTCTTGACTGTAAAACGATCGTAGTTGACCGCACGCATGACACTTTCAGCTGAAAGAACAGAGACTTCACGCTCTGCACTACGCCCACCGTATAAAAGAATAATCGTTTGTTTCATATTACTTGTTCCAATTCTAATAGAATACTCGTTCTTTAGTATATCATATTTGCTTCTTTTTTGAAACTTGTATCTCAAAAAGCCCTCATTTGAGAGCTGAAATTTTACCTATTCACCACTTGAGCTTCAAAGCGTGCTGGTTTGTCGTCTACATTGGTGATGGTGATAGTGTAGGGGTCTTCTTCCGTCACCCCAAAAGAAAGCAGACCAAAGCTATCGAATACAATAAAATGTTCTTAAGTACTCTGTCATAGCAACCTACCTGTATAACACTATTGCCTCATCGTTTCGTTTGTTATTCTGTTCTCCATATATCCTTAACTGTCAATTCTCCCCAATTATCTGGGCTAAAACGACTAGAGTAGATAGTGGTCCAATCTTTAAGGACTTTATTACGGAGTACATTATCTGCTTCCTTGCGAATCTCATCAACAGTCTTTCCATGCTCCTCTAGAAAGGCTTCTACTTGAGACTGATGATAATATCTTTCGCTTTTCTCATCGTGATACCATATAAATCGTTCTAATTGCTGATTGTTTACATCGTACAGGTAATCTACATTTATGCTTGTCTCTGTATTTGGTATTCTCAAACGCATTTCTATCCCAACTTTCGTCATCTCCTGAAATCCAAAATAAAAATAATAACCTAGAGAATGAATAGTATTTGGTAAATCTACACTTTTATAATCAATAGAATGAATAGAAATTTCTTGAGAATCGTTGTCCACAATTTTTAAACCTTTTAACTTATAAAAAGTTCGCCCTTTCCAGAGAAATGTATAATTGTGATAATCACTTTCTTCGTAGTATATTTCATCAAAAATATTATGAACTCTCTGATATTTATAGTACTGAAAACCAGAGAAAGATAATAATAGAACCATTAACAATGAAAAAATTACAAATTTTTTCTTCCTCATCTAATCACCTCATCTCTGTCAATTCTTGATTACCTGTTTCAATATTTCGAATGAAATTATAAGTACTTGGGTAATTTTTTTGTAGCTTATCTACGGTATCTTTTTCTAGTAAAATTCCTCAACACAACCAGTTGTTCATACAGCATTGTGTTGAGCAAGAAACTACTTTCTCTGGTAAACTATCCATACAAAGTCTGATACATCTTTTCCATGAAATCCTCAAGCTCTTTTTGAACAATTTTTAATAGTCGCTCTTCTTCGGATTGAGAGATGTTCACACTCTCTTTTATTTTTTGATTACTAATATTAGAATAGTAACTACGTTTTATGGTTAACTGATTATCTAAAATATAGTAAACATCTATTTTTTCCTCTTTTGCTGTTGTTTCAAATAAAACAGTGACTTCATTCCTTCCAGGATTTGATATTTTCAAATCAATGTCTCCTTTTATCCCTATGGAGTCAATTCCTCCATCCAATCGAATAGCACCATCGGGAGGAACGACATAGCCTGCTTTACGGATGTCAGACGCATATTTTCCTGATGCCATTAAATGTTGTAAGACGACTATATTGTCCCTCTCTTCAAAGGAGGTTTTTAATTGCATATGTTCTTGGTGGTTTTGATACTGAAAATAAAGATTCAAGCCAGTAGCTAAAGCAATTACAGAACCAATCACGATTAGTATTTTTTTAAGTCCCGACATTTTTTTCATCCCCTCTGTCTAAATAATCATAGAAGTCATGTTTCCAACCCTCTTCCTTGTCATTAGGTTTTCCAATAAAAATATTGAGGTCAAAACCATATTTAATAAAGTTACCTCCTATCGTATTATTTTCAATAAGAGTTTCAACCATCAGTTTACCGTTAGCTTTATCCCCATTTCCCATCACAGTATAGAATTCTTCAACACGCTCCGTTGTTCATAAAGCATTGTGTTGAGCAAGAAACTACTTTCTCTGGTAAACTATCCATACAAAGTCTGATACATCTTTTCCATGAAATCCTCAAGCTCTTTTTGAACAATTTTTAATAGTCGCTCTTCTTCGGATTGAGAGATGTTCACTCTCTCATTTATATTTTTTTCATTTATTTGAAAATAGGTGCTAGAAGTTATATCAAAGTTCTTATCCAATTCATATAGTGCACTAGTTATTTTACCATCTATCTCTATTTCAAAATAAGCAGTAACCCCATTCCGTCCAGGATGCGATATTTTGAAATCGATGTCTCCTTTTATCTCTATGGAGTCAATTCCTCCATCCAGTCGAATAGCTCCATCGGGAGGAACGACATAGCCTGCTTTACGGATGTCAGACGCATATTTTTCTGATGCCGTCAAACGATGTAGAACTTCAATTCTCTCATTTTTCTCAAAGGCTTCTTTTAAAACACTAGATTGTTGGAAATGATTGTAAGTAAAATATAAAGGAATCGCTAACAGAAACAAAAACAATACAATCAACAATTTAAACTGTTTTAATTTATCTAGCATTAGTCTTCCCCTTATTCAACACTCTCTTTCAAATAAGTGTTATTGTAAATTATCACTCGTCTTCCTCATCGTCATAAACTGGCTCGCCATGGATTTTGATGTATTCTTCATTCCTGCGGTCATCTTCTTCCCAGACTGGGTCTCTCACATCGTCCATAAATGGAATTTCTTCCAAACTCAGCTCATTAGCCTCTTCATAACTCATCGAAAGGGTATCCTCATGTCGGTTTTTAAATTCCTCCACACTTAACCAGCTCTCTTTATCATCTTCGCTAATCTGACCATCAATAGCAGTCGCAATTTCAATGGCCATAATATACATAGCTCTTTTATCAACAGTGAGAAGGTCAAGGTGGGTAGAAGCTATTCTTAAACATTCGCCTTTCTCACGAAAGTCCGACATCATAGCATCTTCGTAATCTAGCTGTATATATTCACATTTATGGGATAAAAAATCATATTTTATCCCTTCCTTTATTTGAACACTCCTCCATCTAACATCATGAGTTTCCTTGTCTAATTCTAAGTGAATAGAAAGTTTATCGATTGGTAAATCTAGATATCCAGCATACGATAAATCTGGCTCTATTCCATCTTTTTCCTCAAACCACATCCTTTTCGCTAGTTCCATGTAATTAAATGGAATTTCTTTGGTGTAATCACCTTTGATATATAGTCTCACTCATCTTCCTCATCGTCGTAAACTCGTTCACCATGGATTTTGATATATTCTTCCCATCCTCTGTGTAATTCATCCCAAAGTGGTTCATCAACCGCCTCCATAATCTCTAGTTCCTCCAAACTAATATCAACCGCTTCGTCGTAGGTCAAATTCAGCAAGTCTATATGTTTCGTTTTGAATTCTTCAATACTCAGCCATGTTTCTTTATCGTCTTCGCTGATTTGACCGTCAATGGCAGATGCTACCTCAATCGCCATAATATACATCGCACGCTTGTCAACCGTTAAAATATCTAGATGAGTAGAAATAATTCGCAAATAATCACCTTGCTCACGCCCATCGCTTTCATAAGAATTTTCTAGATCCAATGTCAAGTTTTCATATTCAAATGTCTTCCAAGGGTTTATATTTGTATTAAAATTTGCATTCTCCCAACGTTCGTCATTATATTTAAATTTATCCAACCGTAAATTCAAATGTAAATCTTCATCCCAAGCATAGGAAAAATCGAGTGGAATTTCTTTTCGCTCTTTGAACCACATCTTTTGAGCTATTTCTTTAAACTCTTCATAAAAATCAGTCTTGGTGTAATCACCTTGTAAATACAACTTCATGCATACCTCCTGTTTTAATTTGCATAATACCTTTGATAAGCTTTCCAAATTCTATCAATAATTTGCTCTCTAACCCCCTTGCTGAGTTTACTTAAGCTTTCATTTGAATTTACCCAGTCTACAATAGAATCTTTTCCTATTATTCTATCTATCCTTAGATGCTCGTTTAGAGGATAGCCAGATTTCCCACTTCCAGATTGTACTTGAAATTTACCACTCTGTGGTTCAGAATCAACACGGATTTTTACATTTTTCCCTTTCACACGTGCTTCTATCTGTTTCCCATGAGTAATACTTGTTTTTTTATTAGCTTTCCAGCTATCATAATTACTAGAATAATTAACCTGAATTTCGCCATTTTGTAAGGCCGTCTTTGTGATAGCTGATAAGCTAGTTACTGCTCCACTAGCTATCAGTACATTTCCATATTGTACCCCTGTTACTGATGCTGCCGTACCAGCTACGATACTTGTCCCTGCTGTTGGCGGACCAGCCATGATACTAAAAACTTCGAGGGCGCCACTCGCAAAGTAAACTCCCAATCCAGAGAATATTTGAGCTACTCCACTCCAAAATTCGGCTGAATTTGCTTCAAAGTTTTGTGCTTTTAGTTCATCAAACTTTTTGTTAACCAAATGAGTATAGTCAGCATCATATTTCCCATTTTTTGAAACAACATAGCCTTGTTCAAATGGATAAATGTCAATGATATTCCCTGTTTCATCAATCTTAAGAGTGTGATTATAGTCGTCGATTATTTTATCCCATTCGAACTTGTCGTGACCTTTTAAGCGCTTCTCTAATTCGGCACGATAGTAGGCATCTCCATCGTCCGTTAGCATCATATCCCTAGAAGCTTTATTGATGGCACGAGTTTCTGAGTCTTGAAAATATCTTTTGGCATGCGAAACAATCTTCACATCCTTCATTTTCTGTACCCAGCTCATGTCCAGACCTTCCGCATAGTAGTTGCCATCGCTAGGGTAGTGTAAAATTGGTAACTTAAGTCTTACAAAGAAAGGAAGACAAGAATAAAGCTATCAAAGTAAAAAAATAATCATTTTTTCTTCATTTTACTTTTCTAGTTTCCGCTATTCACCTGTCACCTGCGCTTCAAATCTAATGTCTCTGTCTGAAATATTCATTATTTTTATTTGTTTTGAGTTTGGAATCTCAAATTCCCAAGATTCTTTAGATTGAAGAACTACACCTTTTTCTGATAAATATATACTACTATTTGTATCGTTTTCTTTTATTTTTGTTGGGATATTACTTGACGATGAGTAGATTTCGCTAATTTCTTGCTTCAAAACATCATAGTTAGTCCCTAAAAGGCTTCCTTCTCCCTTCTGCCACCATGAGGTTTTCCCAGATAATTCTAATTCCCCACCAGAAATCTTAGATATATATAATTTGGGGGAGAATTCTTTTTGTTTTGATGTCGGAACTTTTAAAACTATAGAATCACCTGGTTTCAAGGTATAACTCGCATTTTTGAAGTACAAATAAATACAACATATAAATATTATTGTTACAACAACAACCGCTCCTGAACATCCTAGATTCCATTTATTAAGTTGTTTTCTCTTGTTCATCACTTATTATTCTCCTCGTATGAATCTATACCATCTTGGATTGCAGAAGCGTCTCCTTCATTATCACCAAAATTCCCATTTGATTTATTTTTGAAAAATTTAACACCATCTTTATCTGAAGCCAATTGAGCTAAACCTGCATAATTTTTGATCTGCTCATCTTCCATTCCTAAATATCCTTTTGCTACATATCCAAAAAGATAGTTCCCTAAATAATCATCTCTTAAGTTACCTTCCCACTTACGTGACCAAAGTGAAAATTCAAGTTCATCATTATAATTTCTACTCTTTAAGTCTAAAGGTTTTCCAGTATTTACCAAATTTACAAAATCAGTAAGGTCAATACTAACCTGTGTCAAATCTGCTGAATTTATCATTATATCATCTCCAGGACTTTTCCATACTTTTCTACCTTCGTTAATTAGATAGTTTCTTTGTTTCATGTCTCCTTCATGAATAGATAAAATATCATTAGCTAGATTATTAGATACTTCCTTTATATCCATCCCTGATTTTTTTAATTCAACATTAAGATTATCCTCAATAGTATCTTTAATCTTGCTATCAACATCCTTCCAATCTTTATCTTTTGTTAACTCCTTTCTCTTCCTCCAGTATTCTTCAAAAGCTTCTTGATTATTATAAAATAGATAATCTTCATAAGTTTTCACAATTAGTTCAGCTTTTTTATTCAAATCTCCATTACTATTTTTAATTTTCTCAACTTTTTCCTTAAGTTTCTCTGGATTAGCTCTATTGGTAGCCTCCGATTTCAATTTTTCTGTTACAAGTTGAGGAAATTGTATTTGAGGATGGTGATGTACATAAGATTCTAAAATTTGAAACT
>NZ_VFJA01000005.1:0-74165 GCF_006385165.1 Streptococcus symci
TTACTCAGAGTTAAGTGACGATAGCCTAGGAGATACACCTGTACCCATGCCGAACACAGAAGTTAAGCCCTAGAACGCCGGAAGTAGTTGGGGGTTGCCCCCTGTGAGATATGGAAGTCGCTTAGCTTTATTCCGCCATAGCTCAGTTGGTAGTAGCGCATGACTGTTAATCATGATGTCGTAGGTTCGAGTCCTACTGGCGGAGTAGTTAATTAAGAGAGGTTTAGTCCTCTTTTTTTATTTTGGTGAACATAAAAATAGGCTCTCTGTCAACTGTAGTGGATTGAAGAAAAGGTAATATCTAGAAAGGACAAATTTCGTCCTTTCTTTTTTGATGTTTAGAGCGATGAAAATACTTTTTTTGAAGTTTTCAAAGTGTTGACGATTTTATATTTGTCCTTGAGAAAGATTTTAAAAACAGTCTGAAAAATCTAACTTTTGGGGTGTTTTTATTATGAAATTAACATATGATGATAAAGTTCAGATCTATGAACTTAGAAAATAAGGATATAGCTAGAGAAGCTTTCAAATAAATTTGGGATAAACAATTCTAATCTTAGATACATGATTAAATTGATTGATCGTTACGGAATAAAGTTCGTCAAAAAAGGAAAAAATCGTTACTATTCTCCTGATTTAAAACAAGAAATGATTCATAAAGTCTTACATGAAGGCTGGACTAAAGATAGAGTTTCTCTTGAATACGGCCTCCCAAGTCGTACGATACTTCTTAACTGGCTAGCACAATACAAGAAAAACGGGTATACTATTGTTGAGAAAACAAGAGGGAGAGTACCTAAAATGGGACGTAAGCCAAAAAAGAGACCTGAAGAGAGGACAGAATTAGAACGTCTTCAAGCAGAAAATGACTACCTGAGAGCGGAGAATGTCATCCTAAAAAAGTTGAGAGAACTCCGATTGAAGGAGAAAAAAGAGAAAGAAGAAAGACCGAAATTGTTCAAGAATTAATGACTGAGTTTTCGTTAGATATTCTTCTAAAAGCCATTAAACTAGCTCGTTCGACTTACTACTATCACTTGAAACAGCTAGACAAACCAGATAAGGACCAAGAGCTTAAAGCTGAAGTTCAATTAATTTTTATCGAACACAAGGGAAATTATGGTTATCGTCGGATTCATTTAGAACTAAGAAATCGTGGTTATCTGGTAAATCAGAAAAGAGTTCAACGCTTGATGAAAGTACTCAATTTACAAGCTAAAATGCGACAGAAACGAAAATATTCTTCTCATGGTAAGAAGGCAGATAATCTCATTCAACGTCAATTTGAAGGCTCTAAAACAATGGGAAAGTGCTACACAGATGTGACAGAATTTGCCATTCCAAATAGCACGCAGAAATTGTATTTATCGCCTGTTTTAGATGGCTTTAATAGCGAAATTATTGCCTATAATCTTTCAACTTCATCGAACTTAGCACAAGTAAAAACCATGTTGAAACAGTCCTTCACAGAGAAGCACTACGAGAATACGATTCTCCATAGTGACCAAGGTTGGCAATACCAACACGATGCTTACCATCGGTTCCTAGAGAGTAAGGGAATTCAAGCATCCATGTCGCGCAATGGTAACAGCCCAGACAACGGTATGATGGAGTCCTTCTTTGGGATTCTGAAATCGGAGAAGTTTTACGGTTATGAGAAGTCGTTTCAGTCGCTTAAGCAATTGGAACAAGCCATTGTAGACTATATTGATTACTACAACAACAAACGAATTAAGGTAAAACTAAAAGGACTTAGCCCTGTGCAATACAGATTGGGGTCAGTACAATCTGATGCTATGCGTTTTCTTAATTTAAGATTTTTGCCTCAGTCTCTTTTAGTATTTAACACAGTTAATAAGATCCATAATAGTCTAATTTAGGTAGTAAATTTGTTCCTATTCTGTCAACTTTTCCTATTTGTTATCTTTTTGAGGTTGGTTTTTAAGCAATTCAGGAATTGATAGTGAATGTGTAAAATTTTTTGTTAGAATAAGCTTATAAAAAGTAAAGGGGTATAGGCTTATGTTACAAAAGATTTATGAGCAGATGACGGATTTTTATAGAAATATTGAAGAAGAGTATGGTACGTTCTTCGGAGATCATTTTGACTGGGAACATTTTCATTTTAAATTTTTGATTTATTATCTTTTCCGATATAGCATTGGGAATCATCGGGATTTTATTGTTTACCATTATCGTGTTGCTTATCGTTTGTATCTTGAAAAATTGATAATGAAACAAGGTTTTGTTGCTTGTTGAGACAGTATGAGTTAATTTCCGAACAAATTTATTTTTTTGTGGGAAAATAATGATAAATAGCCGGAATTATTTCTAAATCATTTTTTAATAGTTGGAAATAGCAAATCTTTCTATTGTTTCTTCTTGATAAAAAGTCGATTTTTTCTTATAATAAATTGTAAGATATAATTGCAGGTGAGAGTCCTGCCATGTATGTGAGAAAGGAAGAGCCTGAGGGCTCAGACAAGATTATGACTTCAGTTGTTGTTGTAGGTACCCAATGGGGTGATGAAGGTAAAGGGAAGATTACTGACTTCCTTTCAGCGAATGCAGAAGTGATTGCACGTTACCAAGGTGGTGATAATGCAGGTCACACAATTGTGATTGATGGTAAGAAATTTAAGTTGCACTTGATTCCATCCGGGATTTTCTTCCCTGAAAAAATTTCTGTTATTGGTAACGGAATGGTTGTAAATCCTAAATCTCTTGTAAAAGAGTTGAGCTATCTTCATGAGGAGGGTGTGACAACTGATAACTTGCGTATTTCTGATCGCGCGCATGTTATTTTGCCTTATCATATCGAGTTAGACCGTTTGCAAGAAGAAGCTAAGGGCGACAATAAGATTGGTACTACAATCAAGGGGATTGGTCCAGCTTATATGGACAAGGCTGCTCGTGTTGGGATTCGTATCGCAGATCTTTTGGATAAAGATATTTTCCGTGAGCGTTTAGAACGTAACCTTGCTGAAAAGAATCGTCTTTTTGAAAAATTGTATGACAGTAAAGCGATTGCTTTCGATGATATTTTTGAAGAATATTACGAATATGGTCAACAAATCAAGAAGTATGTGACAGATACATCTGTCATTTTGAATGATGCGCTTGATAACGGTAAACGTGTGCTTTTTGAAGGTGCACAAGGTGTTATGCTAGATATCGACCAAGGTACCTATCCATTTGTTACGTCGTCAAACCCTGTGGCTGGTGGTGTGACCATTGGTTCTGGTGTTGGTCCAAGTAAGATTGACAAGGTTGTTGGTGTATGTAAAGCCTATACGAGTCGTGTAGGAGACGGTCCTTTCCCAACTGAGTTGTTTGATGAAGTGGGAGAACGTATCCGTGAAGTCGGTCATGAATATGGTACAACAACTGGTCGTCCACGTCGTGTGGGTTGGTTTGACTCAGTTGTGATGCGTCATAGCCGCCGTGTCTCTGGTATTACGAACCTTTCATTGAACTCTATCGATGTTTTGAGTGGTTTGGATACAGTGAAAATCTGTGTGGCCTATGATCTTGATGGTCAACGTATTGACTACTATCCAGCTAGTCTTGAGCAATTGAAGCGTTGCAAGCCTATCTATGAAGAGTTGCCAGGTTGGTCAGAAGATATTACCGGAGTTCGTAATTTGGAAGATCTTCCTGAGAATGCGCGTAACTATGTTCGTCGTGTGAGTGAATTGGTTGGCGTTCGTATTTCTACTTTCTCAGTAGGTCCTGGTCGTGAACAAACAAATATTTTAGAAAGTGTTTGGTCTTAAGAGATTTTTAAGATTTGTTTAAGATAGGTCGGGTATACTATAGACAGTTACAAGAAGACCTCCTAACTTGTTGTAACAAATATCCTAAACTTTTCTTTTTCATAATAATCTCCCTATAAAGTCACCGCATTCGGTGGCTTTTTTTGTCTTGGGATTCATGATATAATAATAAAATCGATAAGTAGTAAAAGGGAAATTGATGAATTATACAGTTGAAGAAAAAGAAGTCTTTATGAGGGAAGCTTTGAGAGAGGCTGAGATTGCTCTTGAACACGATGAAATTCCAATTGGTTGTGTGATTGTCAAGGACGGAGAAATCATTGGCCGTGGGCATAATGCGCGTGAGGAGTTGCAACGAGCTGTAATGCATGCGGAGATTATGGCTATAGAGAATGCGAACCTGAGTGAGGAGAGCTGGCGCTTGCTGGATTGCACGCTTTTTGTGACCATTGAGCCTTGTGTCATGTGTAGTGGGGCGATTGGCCTTGCCCGTATTCCAAACGTGGTCTATGGGGCTAAAAACCAGAAATTTGGCGCTGCTGGGAGTTTGTACGATATCTTGACAGATGAGCGTCTCAATCATCGTGTGGAGGTTGAAACGGGAATTTTGGAAGATGAATGTGCAGCTATTATGCAGGATTTTTTTAGAAATAGACGGAAAAAATAATTTTGCTTTTAAAATGAATAGGAATGTGATATAATAAATGGTGGAGCAACAGTTCTGCGTGAAGCGGGTCAGGGGAGGAATCCAGCAGCCCTAAGCGATTTGAATTGTGTGCTCTTTTTTTCGTGCTTTTTCCGAATAAATAAGATAGAATAATCTAGAATAAATGATAATAGAAAAGAGAAGATGATGAAAATTCGTGGTTTTGAATTGGTTTCTAGTTTTACAGATGAAAATTTATTGCCCAAGCGTGAGACAGCGCATGCGGCTGGTTACGATTTAAAGGTTGCTGTGCGTACGGTTATTGCGCCAGGAGAGATTGTCTTGGTTCCGACAGGGGTTAAGGCTTATATGCAACCGACTGAGGTTCTCTACCTCTATGATCGCTCTTCAAATCCTCGTAAGAAAGGCTTGGTTTTAATTAATTCAGTTGGGGTCATTGATGGGGATTATTATGGAAATCCTGGAAATGAAGGGCATATTTTTGCTCAGATGAAGAATATAACAGACCAAGAGGTTGTTCTTGAAGTTGGAGAACGTGTTGTCCAGGCTGTCTTTGCTCCTTTCTTAATTGCAGATGGAGATGTGGCAGACGGTTTACGGACTGGTGGTTTTGGTTCGACAGGGGACTAGGATGAAGATTATCTTTGTACGTCACGGGGAGCCAGATTATAGTGAGTTAGAGGAGCGTTCTTATACGGGATTTGGGATAGATTTGGCACCCTTGTCTGAGAAGGGACGGCAACAAGCCCAGAAACTGAGCACCAATCCTTTACTCCTTTCAGCTGAAATAATCATATCTTCTGCAGTCACAAGAGCTTTAGAAACGGCTTTTTATGTGGCTTGTGTTACTGGACTTCCTTTGAGAGTGGAGCCATTATTGCATGAATGGCAGGTTTATGAAAGTGGCACAGATAATTTTGAAAAAGCTCGTACTATGTTTCTAGAAAATAAGGGGGAGTTACTTCCTAATAGCCCTATTCAATATGAGACAGCTACGGGAATGAAGTCTCGTTTTCTAGAATGCATGGCTAAGTACCGAGACTACCAGACAGTGCTAGTTGTCGCTCATCGAATGCTCATGCGCCAATTTGTACCAGACGAGAAGATTGATTTTTGCCAAGTGATTGAATGTGAGTTAGAGATATAGAAAGAGGTTTATCATCGCAAAGAAAAAAGCGACATTTGTATGTCAAAATTGTGGGTATAATTCCCCTAAATATCTGGGGCGTTGCCCCAACTGTGGGTCTTGGTCTTCTTTTGTAGAAGAGGTTGAGGTTGCCGAGGTCAAGAATGCGCGTGTGTCCTTGACAGGTGAGAAAACCAAGCCTATGAAACTGGCTGAGGTGACTTCTATCAACGTTAATCGAACTAAGACGGACATGGAGGAATTCAACCGTGTACTTGGAGGCGGAGTGGTACCAGGAAGTCTCGTCCTCATCGGCGGGGATCCTGGGATTGGAAAATCAACCCTTCTCCTACAAGTCTCAACCCAGTTGTCCCAAGTGGGGACTGTTCTCTACGTCAGTGGGGAGGAGTCTGCCCAGCAAATCAAGTTGCGAGCAGAGCGCTTGGGAGATATCGATAGCGAGTTTTATCTCTATGCAGAGACTAATATGCAGAGTATTCGAGCTGAGGTGGAAAGAATCCAGCCAGACTTCCTCATTATTGATTCAATTCAAACCATCATGTCTCCTGAGATTTCAGGGGTGCAGGGGTCTGTTTCTCAGGTGCGTGAGGTGACGGCTGAACTGATGCAGCTGGCCAAAACTAATAACATCGCCATCTTTATCGTAGGTCATGTGACCAAGGAAGGAACCTTGGCTGGTCCTCGTATGTTGGAGCATATGGTGGATACGGTGCTTTACTTTGAAGGGGAGCGTCACCATACCTTCCGTATTTTGAGGGCGGTTAAAAATCGTTTTGGTTCCACTAATGAGATTGGGATTTTTGAGATGCAGTCGGGCGGTTTGGTTGAGGTGCTCAATCCTAGCCAGGTCTTTTTAGAAGAGCGTTTGGATGGAGCGACTGGATCATCAATCGTTGTGACCATGGAAGGGACGCGTCCGATTTTGGCGGAGGTTCAGGCTTTGGTAACACCGACCATGTTTGGAAATGCCAAGCGTACGACGACAGGACTTGATTTCAATCGAGCCAGCTTGATTATGGCTGTTTTGGAAAAGCGTGCAGGTCTTCTCTTGCAAAATCAGGACGCCTATCTCAAATCTGCTGGCGGTGTCAAATTGGATGAACCTGCCATTGACTTAGCTGTTGCTGTTGCCATTGCTTCGAGTTATAAAGACAAGCCTACCAATCCTCAGGAATGTTTTGTAGGAGAACTGGGCTTGACAGGAGAGATTCGGCGCGTGAATCGTATCGAGCAACGTATCAATGAAGCTGCTAAACTGGGCTTTACTAAGATTTATGTACCCAATAATTCCTTGACGGGAATCACTCCACCCAAGGAAATTCAGGTCATTGGAGTGACAACGATTCAGGAAGTTTTGAAAAAGGTATTCTCCTAATAGTTATGGTCAGCTTTAGATGACTAATTATTTTATTGCTAACATTTATTAAAACAAGGAGGAATTTCTTATGAAATTTTCTATGGACAATCATATGCAATTTCCTTTGGTAGAGTTGTCACTCAATCAAGGAGAAACCGTCTATATCCAGCGAGGTAGTATGGTTTACCACACGCCTAACGTAAGTCTCAATACCCAGCTCAATGCTAGCGGTTCAGGTTTGGGACGTTTTGTTAAAGCTGTAGGACGTTCAATGGTTTCTGGTGAAAGCACCTTCATTACTCAAGCTGTAGCAGAGTCTGATAACGGGAACCTTGCTCTAGCACCAGATACTCCTGGGCAAGTAATTGCTCTTGAACTAGGTGAAAAACAATATCGACTGAATGATGGGGCTTTTCTAGCTCTTGATGGTACAGCTTCCTATACTATGGAGAGTCAGTCTATTGGTAAAGCTCTGTTCGGAGGGCAAGGCGGTCTCTTTGTGATGACTACCCAAGGCCAGGGAACTCTCTTGGTCAATGCTTTTGGCTCTATCAAGAAAATTAAGCTACAAAACCAAGAAATAACCATTGACAATGCCCATGTGGTGGCTTGGAGTCAATCTTTGGACTATAATATCCACTTAGAAAATAGCTTCTGGCAGTCTATTGGTACAGGCGAAGGAGTGGTGAATACCTTCCGAGGAACTGGTGAGGTCTACGTACAAAGTCTCAATCTTCAGAGCTTTGCAGGATCGCTCAATAAGTATATCCAAAAAGGTTCATAAAAATAAAACTAGGACAGAAGCCCAGGCTAGAAGCTGGATGTCTCTGTCCCAGTTTTTTTTATATGAAGGTTGACAACTGACAAGACAAAGAAAAGATGGTAAGATAGGATATAAATAATTTGGTGTTCAAATTATCTGATAGACTAGAAAGTGAGTTGTCATGTCCTATTTTGAAAATTTTTTAAAAGCCAATCAAGCCTATGTAGAACTGCATGGAGATCTTCATTTATCAATCAAACCAAAGACCAAGGTTGCAATCGTAACTTGTATGGACTCGCGTTTACACGTTGCGCCAGCTCTTGGGTTGGCTCTGGGAGATGCTCATATTTTGCGGAATGCTGGAGGGCGAGTGACAGATGATATGATTCGCTCGCTTGTGATTTCCCAGCAACAAATGGGGACAAGGGAAATTGTGGTGCTCCATCATACAGACTGTGGTGCACAGACATTTGAAAATGGTCCTTTTCAGGAGTATTTGAAAAAAGAACTAGGAGTGGATGTTTCTGACAAGGACTTTTTGCCTTTTCAAGACATTGATGAAAGTGTTCGTGAGGATATGAGATTGCTACAGGAAACTCCTCTAATCCCAGATGATGTTGTTATTTCAGGTGCGGTTTACGATGTGGATACAGGAAGGATGACAGTCGTAGAATTATAAATACTTCATTTAGAAAGAAAGTGTATGAAGAAAAACAGCATTTTATTTATTTTTATCTTATTGCTATGTATTGGTTTACAGTATGAAACCATCTACTATACTGACGGCTCTATGTCAGGTGCGGAATATGGACTAATGGGAGTTTCTATCTTTCTAGCTCTCTTTTACATGATTCCAGCTCTTTATTTCCTTTTCCGCATTGGGAAAAAATGGGAATTGCCAAAGAAAGCCTTGATTTTGTCTTTATTGGGTGGGATGTTCCTTTCAGGCTGGCTGTCTAGCTTTGCTAATACCTATATCCATGATTTGCTGGTTATTCTTTTCCCAGATAGTGCATTTTTAAATGCCTTTGAAAGTGCTATTGTGGCTCCTTTGGTAGAAGAGCCGTTGAAATTGTTGCCCCTTGTTTTTGTTTTAGCTTTGATTCCTGTACGAAAATTAAAATCTTTGTTTTTACTAAGCATTGCTTCTGGCTTGGGATTCCAAATGATTGAGGATATTGGCTATATTCGTACGGATTTGCCAGAGGGCTTTGACTTTACTATTTCGAGAATTTTAGAGCGTATCATCTCAGGAATTGCCTCTCACTGGACTTTTTCAGGTCTAGCTGTAGTGGGTGTTTACTTGCTTTATAAAGCATATAAAGGACAGAATGTTGGCAAGAAACAGGGGTTTGTTTTCCTAGGTTTAGCCTTAGGAACTCACTTCCTGTTTAACTCTCCTTTTGTGGAATTAGAGACAGAGTTACCCTTAGCGATTCCAGCGGTTACAGCTATTACTCTTTATGGTTTTTATCAGGCGTATCGCTTTGTTGAGAAGCACAATGAGTTGATGAACTAGAATATTTTTTAAAAGAATGATGTAGGGGCACAAATATGCTGCCCTTCTTTTATTTTTGATTGAAAAATAGTGTAAAAAGCGCTACAATGGTAGATGGAAAAATCTTGTGAAAAGCACAAGCGATACATATATACCGGAGGAAATCATGTCTTTTTCTGATTTAAAGCTGTTTGCCCTTTCTTCTAATCAAGAATTGGCAAAACGTGTAGTGCAGGAGATTGGGATAGAGTTGGGGAAATCAAGTGTTCGCCAATTTTCAGATGGAGAGATTCAGGTCAACATTGAAGAATCAATCCGTGGGAAACACGTCTTTATCCTACAATCAACTAGTTCGCCTGTAAATGACAATCTGCTTGAAATTTTGATTATGGTAGATGCTTTGAAGCGTGCGAGTGCAGAATCTGTCAATGTTGTCATGCCTTACTATGGGTATGCACGTCAGGATAGAAAGGCGAGAGCGCGTGAGCCAATCACTTCAAAACTTGTCGCAAATATGCTTGAAGTAGCTGGAGTGGATCGTTTATTGACCATCGACTTGCATGCTGCGCAGATTCAAGGATTCTTTGATATTCCTGTGGATCACTTGATGGGAGCTCCTCTGATTGCGGATTATTTTGAGCGTCGTGGCATGGTTGGTTCTGACTATGTGGTTGTCAGTCCAGACCATGGAGGGGTGACTCGTGCTCGTAAGTTGGCAGAATTTTTGAAAACATCTATCGCTATCATTGATAAACGTCGTAGCGTTGATAAGATGAATACTAGTGAAGTCATGAACATCATCGGTAAGGTCGAAGGCAAGACTTGTATCTTGATTGATGATATGATTGATACTGCTGGAACGATTTGTCACGCGGCAGATGCCCTTGCGGAAGCTGGTGCTGTTGAAGTCTATGCGAGCTGTACGCACCCAGTTCTTTCTGGCCCTGCTATGGACAATATCCAAAAATCAGCTATCAAGAAATTGGTTGTTTTGGATACCATCTATCTGCCAGAAGAACGTTTGATTGATAAGATTGAGCAGATTTCAATCGCTCATCTCCTAGGGGATGCTATTGTACGTATCCATGAAAAACGCCCACTTTCTCCACTTTTCAGTATTGAGAAAAAGATTTAAGTTTTCATTTAGAATAAAACATACTCCTAGCAGAAGTGAACTGCTAGGAGGTTTTTATATTAAAAATCTGCAAGCCTTTTCAAAATGTGCTATACTGATGAAAAAGGAGGATTTCTATGAGTCAAGAATTTATCAATCCAAGTGATGGCGTGATTCGTCAGTATCTAGCAACGAGTAAAACTCTTGCTGTGGTGGGCCTGTCAGACCGTGAGGAAACGACTAGCAATCGAGTGACTAAGGAAATGCAGTCTCGGGGTTATAAAATTATCCCAGTCAATCCCAAGGTAGCAGGTGGTGAAATATTGGGTGAAAAGGCTTATGCTAGTCTAGCTGAGATTCCTTTTCCTGTAGATATTGTCAATGTTTACCGTCGCAGTGAATTTCTGCCAGATGTGGCGCGTGATTTTCTAAAGGCTGATGCCAAGATTTTTTGGGCACAGCTAGGACTTGAAAGTCTAGAAGCGGAAGAAATCTTGCGTGCTGGTGGATGTGATGACATCGTGATGAATCGTTGTATTAAGAGAGAACATACACGCTTGATTGAGGAAGCATAAGAAAAAGGTAGCTGGTGGGCTACCTTTTGTGTTAGAAAATACCAATCAATGCTTGCATGCCAAGGCTGGTGAGGATGATGGCAATCCAGCAAAGGGCTCCAAGAAGAATTGATTTTCCGCTGGATTTGACCATAGCTACTAGATTGGTTTTGAGACCGATAGCACTCATGGCCATGATAATGAGGAATTTGGAGAGTTGTTTGAGAGGGGTAAAGAAACTACTGGACACACCGAGAGAGGTCAGGAGGGTGGTTAGGAGAGATGCGAGGATAAAGTAAAGGATAAAAAGTGGGAAGACTTTTTTCAGTTGCAAACCTTGCTTATTTTTTTGCTCGCGACTTTGCCAGTAGGATAGAAAGAGCGTGATAGGGATAATGGCCAAAGTACGTGTGAGTTTAACAATGGTTGCAGACTCGAGGGTATTGCTTTGGTAAAGACTGTCCCAAGCGCTGGCGGCAGCCGTTACAGAGGAAGTGTCGTTGACCGCAGTCCCTGCAAAGAGGGCGAAGCCTTCATTGGATAGATGAAGCCAGGTGCCGAGGGTTGGAAAGATGAGCGCAGCCAAGACATTGAAGAAAAAGATAACGGAAATGGCTTGGGCTACTTCCTTTTCCTTAGCATCAATAACAGGCGCTGTCGCCGCAATGGCAGAACCCCCACAGATGGAAGAACCTACTCCAACCAAGGTAGCCAGTTTTGTATCCAGTGCAAAGAAGCGCTGGAAGAAGTAGGCAATAATCAGAGCTATTGAGATAGTGGATAGGATGACAGGGAGTGAAGATTGGCCAACTGCGAAGACCTGCGAGATATTGAGACCAAAACCAAGCAAGACAACGGCATATTGGAGCAATTTTTTAGAACTAAAGGTCAACCCAGCATCCAGTTGTTTATAGGACGAGAGAAAGGGATGCAGGAGCATGCCTATGAAAATGGCAAAAACGGGCGCGCCAATAACAGGGAAGAATCCTCCTAAGTACCAAGATACGATAGAAATGAGAAGGCAGGCCAAGATACCTGCTCCATTTTTTGATAGAAATGACATAAAAACCTCCAAATAAAATCTCTTATCATTATAGACCTATAAACAGGAAAAGTAAAGTAGACAGTGGAAAAGCTATTCTATAATGTATTTTTGCGGTCGGGGGGCTTTTATAGTATAATAGAGATACGTTTTGAAAGTAGGAGGTATCTATGGACTTAACTAAGCGCTTTAATAAACAGTTAGATAAGATTCAAGTTTCGTTGATTCGTCAGTTTGACCAGGCTATTTCGGAGATTCCTGGGGTCTTGCGTTTGACTTTGGGGGAACCTGATTTTACAACGCCAGATCATGTCAAGGAGGCAGCCAAGCGAGCGATTGATCAGAACCAATCCTACTATACAGGGATGAGTGGTCTGCTGACTCTACGTCAGGCAGCCAGTGACTTTGTTAAGGAAAAGTACCAACTGGACTATGCTCCTGAAAATGAAATCTTGGTTACAATTGGGGCGACAGAGGCTTTATCTGCTACTTTGACGGCTATTTTGGAAGAGGGAGATAAGGTACTTTTGCCAGCTCCTGCCTATCCAGGTTATGAACCGATTGTCAATCTAGTTGGGGCAGAGATTGTCGAGATTGATACGACTGAAAATAAGTTTGTCTTGACTCCTGATATGTTGGAAAAGGCCATTTTGGAGCAGGGTGACAAGCTCAAGGCGGTTATTCTCAACTATCCGGCTAATCCGACAGGAATTACTTATAGTCGGGAGCAGTTGGAAGCCTTGGCAGCTGTTTTGCGCAAGTACGAAATTTTCGTTGTCTGTGATGAGGTTTACTCAGAATTGACCTACACAGGCGAAGCCCATGTGTCTCTGGGAACCATGTTGAGAGATCAGGCTATCATTATCAATGGTTTGTCTAAATCGCATGCCATGACCGGTTGGCGTTTGGGTCTGATTTTCGCTCCTGCGGCCTTTACAGCCCAGTTAATCAAGAGTCACCAGTACTTGGTGACTGCCGCAAATACCATGGCCCAACATGCTGCGGTGGAAGCCTTGACAGCTGGTAAAAACGATGCGGAGCCTATGAAGAAGGAATACATCCAGCGTCGGGACTATATTATCGAGAAAATGACTGCTCTTGGTTTTGAGATTATCAAACCAGACGGTGCCTTCTATATCTTTGCTAAGATTCCAGCTGGTTACAATCAAGACTCCTTTGCCTTTCTCAAGGATTTTGCTCAGAAGAAGGCCGTTGCCTTTATCCCTGGAGCTGCCTTTGGGCGTTACGGAGAAGGTTATGTGCGTCTGTCTTATGCAGCCAGCATGGAGACTATCAAAGAAGCCATGAAACGACTTGAGGAGTACATGAGAGAAGCATGATTCAGTCTATCACGAGTCAAGGCTTGGTACTCTACAATCGCAATTTTCGTGAGGATGATAAGCTAGTCAAGATTTTTACAGAGCAGGCTGGTAAACGCATGTTTTTTGTCAAACACGCTGGCCAGTCTAAGCTGGCGCCTGTTATTCAGCCCTTGGTGTTGGCAAGATTTCTCTTACGAATCAATGATGATGGGCTTAGCTACATTGAGGACTATCATGAGGTCATGACCTTTCCAAAGATTAATAGCGACCTCTTTGTCATGGCCTATGCGACCTACGTGGCGGCTCTTACAGATGCTAGTTTGCAGGACAATCAGCAGGATGCTCCCTTGTTTGCTTTTTTGCAAAAAACTTTGGAGTTGATGGAAGAGGGATTGGATTATCAAGTTTTGACCAATATTTTTGAAATTCAAATCTTGACTCGATTTGGGATTAGTCTCAATTTTAATGAGTGTGTTTTTTGTCATCGGATCGGTCAGGCTTTTGACTTTTCTTTCAAATATGGAGCCTGCCTCTGTCCAGAGCATTATCATGAAGATGAGAGACGTTGCCATCTCAATCCTAATATCCCTTATTTGCTCAATCAGTTTCAAGCCATTGATTTTGAGACCTTGGAGACCATTTCGCTCAAGCCTGAAATCAAGCAAGAGCTACGCAAATTTATGGATCAACTCTACGAAGAGTACGTTGGGATTCACCTAAAATCAAAGAAATTTATTGATTCCCTATCCGACTGGGGACAATTACTAAAAGAGGAAAAGAAATGAAAAAAATCGCAGTAGATGCCATGGGGGGCGATTACGCACCTCAAGCCATCGTTGAGGGTGTCAATCAAGCCCTAGCTGACTTTTCAGATATCGAGGTTCAACTCTACGGAGATGAAGCTAAAATCAAGCAATATCTGACAGCGACAGAGCGCGTCAGCATTATCCATACGGATGAGAAGATTGACTCAGACGATGAACCTACGAGAGCTATTCGGAAGAAGAAAAATGCCAGTATGGTATTGGCGGCCAAGGCTGTCAAAGAAGGCGAAGCAGACGCTGTACTCTCAGCTGGGAATACAGGTGCTTTGTTGGCAGCAGGATTTTTCATCGTGGGTCGTATCAAGAATATCGATCGACCAGGGCTTATGTCGACTTTGCCGACTATTGATGGGAAAGGTTTTGACATGCTAGACCTCGGTGCTAATGCGGAAAATACAGCCCAGCACCTCCATCAATACGCGGTTCTAGGATCCTTCTATGCTAAAAATGTTCGTGGAATTGCGCAACCACGTGTTGGCTTGCTCAATAACGGAACAGAGAGTAGTAAGGGCGACCCGCTTCGTAAGGAAACCTATGAATTACTGGTGGCTGATGAAAGTTTAAACTTTATCGGAAACGTGGAAGCGCGTGATTTGATGAATGGCGTTGCAGATGTTGTTGTGGCAGATGGTTTCACGGGAAACGCTGTGCTCAAATCCATTGAAGGGACAGCTATGGGAATCATGGGCTTGCTCAAGAACTCCATCACTGGTGGTGGTCTCCGAGCGAAACTAGGCGCCCTCCTTCTCAAGGACAGCCTCAGAGGTTTGAAAAAACAGCTCAACTACTCAGATGTTGGTGGAGCAGTCTTGTTTGGTGTCAAGGCACCGGTTGTCAAGACTCATGGCTCAAGCGATGCCAAGGCTGTTTATAGTACGATTCGCCAGATTCGTACCATGTTAGAAACAGACGTAGTTGTCAAGACTGCGCGTGAATTTTCAGGAGAATAAAAGAGATGACAGAAAAAGAAATTTTTGACCGTATTGTGACCATTATCCAAGAGCGACAGGGAGAAGACTTTGTCGTGACAGAATCCTTGAGTCTGAAAGACGACTTGGATGCTGACTCAGTTGATTTGATGGAGTTTATCTTGACACTGGAAGATGAATTTAATATCGAAATCAGCGATGAGGAAATTGACCAACTCCAAAGTGTAGGGGATGTGGTAGAAGTCGTCAAACGTAAAGAATAGCAAGAAGCAACATGCAAGTCGTGTTGCTTTTTTATTGTCAGGAAAAATAAAAAATCAATTTCCTTTCATATCATATTTTTAGTAGGTAGGATATTCGTTCTGCCTATTTTTTTGATAAAATAGGTATAGAAATTAGGAAAGTTGAAGAAAAGAAATGAATAAGATTTTAAAATATTTTTTAGTATTTATTTTTCTATTTTTAATGAATATTTTCATCTTTAAGATACTAGCAACTCTGGGATTTCAGCTGACAATGAGTGAAAAGAGTTATATTGTACCACCGCTATTTTCGATTATCGTTTTGTATATGATTGACAAAAGAATTAGGAAGAAAAAGAAATAAACATATATTTTAGGTAGAACGCTTGTTCTGCCTATTTTTTATCCAAAAAGTGCATTTGGGAGATAGATAGGCGCATTTGGGAAGGAAGTCCAGTTTTTGTTTGGGGATTGGGGTAAGATAGTTGTTATCAGATGAGTTTAGGGAAAAGGAGATGAATATGAAATTTGGGAAACGTCACTATCGTCCGCAGGTGGATCAGATGGACTGCGGTGTAGCTTCATTGGCTATGGTTTTTGGCTACTATGGTAGCTATTATTCTTTGGCTCACTTACGAGAATTGGCTAAGACGACCATGGATGGTACAACGGCTTTGGGCTTGGTCAAGGTGGCAGAGGAGATTGGCTTTGAGACACGGGCTATCAAGGCAGATATGACGCTCTTTGACTTGCCAGATTTGACCTTTCCTTTTGTTGCCCATGTGCTTAAGGAAGGGAAATTGCTCCACTACTATGTGGTGACTGGGCAGGATAAAGACAGCATTCATATTGCCGATCCAGATCCTGAGGTGAAATTGACCAAACTGTCACGTGAGCGTTTTGCGGAAGAATGGACAGGAGTGAGCCTTTTTATGGCACCTAGTCCAGACTACAAGCCTCATAAGGATCAAAAGAATGGTCTGCTCTCTTTTATTCCTATATTGGTGAAGCAACGTGGCTTGATTGCCAATATCGTTTTGGCAACACTCTTGGTAACCTTGATTAACATTGTGAGTTCTTATTATCTGCAGTCTATCATTGATACCTATGTGCCAGATCAGATGCGTTCGACGCTGGGGATTATTTCTATTGGGTTGGTGATCGTCTATATCCTACAGCAGATCTTGTCTTACGCTCAGGAGTATCTCTTACTTGTTTTGGGGCAACGTTTGTCGATTGATGTGATTTTGTCCTATATCAAGCATGTTTTTCACCTGCCTATGTCCTTCTTTGCGACACGCAGGACAGGGGAAATCGTGTCTCGTTTCACGGATGCTAACAGTATCATCGATGCGCTGGCTTCAACCATTCTTTCGATTTTCCTAGATGTGTCAACGGTTGTCATTATTTCCCTTGTTTTATTTTCACAAAATACCAATCTCTTTTTCATGACTTTATTGGTACTTCCTATCTATACAGTGATTATCTTTGCCTTTATGAAGCCGTTTGAAAAGATGAATCGGGACACCATGGAAGCTAATGCGGTTCTGTCTTCTTCTATCATTGAGGACATTAATGGTATTGAGACTATCAAGTCTTTGACCAGTGAAAGTTCACGATATCAAAAGATTGACAAGGAATTTGTGGATTATCTGAAAAAATCCTTTACCTATAGTCGAGCAGAGAGTCAGCAAAAGGCTCTGAAAAAAGTTGCCCATCTCTTGCTTAATGTCGGAATTCTCTGGATGGGGGCTGTTCTGGTCATGGATGGCAAGATGAGTTTGGGGCAGTTGATTACCTATAATACCTTGCTTGTTTACTTTACCAATCCTTTGGAAAATATCATCAATCTGCAAACCAAACTTCAGACGGCGCAGGTTGCCAATAACCGTCTAAATGAGGTTTATCTGGTAGCTTCTGAGTTTGAGGAGAAGAAAACGGTTGAGGATTTGAGCTTGATGAAGGGAGATATGGATTTTAAGCAGGTTTCCTACAAGTATGGCTATGGTCGAGACGTCTTGTCGGATATCAACTTGACCATTTCCCAAGGTTCTAAAGTAGCTTTTGTGGGAATTTCAGGGTCAGGTAAGACGACCTTGGCCAAGATGATGGTTAATTTTTACGACCCAAGTCAGGGAGAGATTAGTCTGGGTGGTGTCAATTTCAATCAGATTGATAAAAAGGCCTTGCGCCAGTATATCAACTATCTGCCTCAACAGCCCTATGTCTTTAACGGAACGATTTTGGACAATCTTCTTTTGGGAGCCAAGGAGGGGACGACTCAAGAGGATATCTTACGGGCGGTCGAATTGGCAGAGATTCGGGAGGACATTGAGCGCATGCCACTGAATTACCAGACGGAATTGACTTCGGATGGGGCAGGGATCTCAGGTGGTCAACGTCAGAGAATTGCTCTGGCGCGTGCTCTCTTGACAGATGCACCGGTCTTGATTTTGGACGAGGCAACCAGCAGTCTGGATATCTTGACTGAGAAGCGAATTGTCGATAATCTCATGGTTTTAGACAAGACCTTGATTTTCATTGCTCACCGTTTGACTATTGCAGAGCGGACAGAGAAGGTGGTTGTCTTGGATCAGGGCAAGATTGTCGAAGAAGGGAAGCATGCTGATTTGCTTGCACAGGATGGCTTTTATGCCCATTTGGTCAATAGCTAGAAAGAGGAGAGGATGAAACCAGAATTTTTAGAAAGTGCGGAGTTTTATAATCGTCGTTACCATAATTTTTCCAGTCGGGTGATTGTACCCATGTCCCTTCTGTTCGTGTTTTTACTTGGCTTTGCAACTGTTGCAGAGAAGGAGATGAGTTTGTCTACAAGAGCGACTGTCGAGCCTAGTCGTATCCTTGCAAATATCCAGTCAACTAGCAACAATCGCATTCTTGTCAATCATTTGGAAGAAAATAAGTTGGTTAAGAAGGGAGATCTTCTGGTTCAATATCAGGAAGGGGCAGAGGGTGTTCAAGTAGAGGCCTATGCCAGTCAGTTGGACATGCTCAAGGATCAAAAAAAGCAATTGGAGTATTTGCAAAAGAGTCTGCAAGAAGGGGAGAATCACTTTCCAGAGGAGGATAAGTTTGGCTACCAAGCCACCTTTCGCGACTACCTCAGCCAAGCAGGTAGTCTTAGGGCTAGTACATCGCAACAAAATGAGACCATTGCGTCCCAGAATGCAGCAGCTAGTCAAACCCAAGCCGAAATCGGCAACCTCATTAGCCAAACAGAGGCTAAAATTCGCGATTACCAGACAGCTAAGTCAGCTATTGAAACAGGTGCTTCCTTGGCCAGTCAGAATCCAGCCTACTCTCTCTACCAGTCCTACAAGTCTCAGGGTGAGGAAAATCTCCAAGGTAAATCCCAGGCAGTTGCGCAAGTTGAAGCACAGCTTTCTCAGTTAGAATCTAGTCTTGCTACTTACCGTGTCCAGTATGCAGGTTCAGGTACCCAGCAAGCCTATGCGTCAGGCTTAAGCAATCAATTAGAGTCCCTTAAATCCCAACATTTGGCTAAGGTCGGTCAGGAATTGACCCTTCTAGACCAGAAAATCTTAGAGACAGAGTCAGGTAAGAAGGTTCAGGGAAACCTTTTAGACAAGGGGAAAATTACGGCGAGTGAGGATGGGGTGCTTCATCTTAATCCTGAGACCAGTGATTCTACCATGGTAGCAGAAGGTACCCTACTAGCTCAACTCTATCCGTCCTTGGAAAAAGAAGGGAAAGCCAAACTCACAGCTTATCTCAGTTCAAAAGATGTAGCAAGGATTAAGGTCGGTGATTCTGTTCGCTATACGACGACTCATGATGCCAAGAATCAACTTTTCCTAGATTCTACTATTACAAGTATTGATGGGACAGCTACCAAGACTGAAAAAGGGAATTTCTTTAAAATTGAGGCGGAGACTAATCTAACTTCGGAGCAGACTGAAAAACTTCGATATGGGGTGGAAGGTCGTCTACAGATGATTACAGGTAAGAAAAGTTACCTGCGTTATTATTTGGATCAATTTTTGAACAAAGAGTAATGTTCGTGTTTTTAGAGTTAAATAATTTTTAAACTGTGAGAAAGATACTTCTTGCAGTTTTTTTTCTTTATAATTTTTGGTGTCAATACGTTATTTATTCGGTTAAATTCTTGTAATTTTAGGTTTTTTATGGTAGAATGTGCTCAAGTAATACGAAAGGCGAACTTTAAAATGTCAAAACAATTGATCTATTCGGGAAAAGCTAAAGATATCTATACAACTGAGGATGAAAATCTTATTATTTCAACTTACAAGGACCAGGCGACTGCTTTCAATGGTGTTAAGAAGGAGCAGATTGCAGGTAAGGGAGTGTTGAATAATCAGATTTCATCTTTTATTTTTGAGAAGTTAAATGCGGCTGGTGTGGAGACTCACTTTGTGGAGAAACTTTCAGACACGGAACAACTCAATAAAAAGGTGGAAATCATTCCTTTGGAAGTCGTGCTCCGTAACTACACGGCTGGTTCTTTTTCAAAACGTTTTGGTGTGGATGAGGGAATCGCCTTGGAAACTCCGATTGTTGAATTTTACTATAAAAATGATGATTTGGATGATCCCTTTATCAATGATGAGCATGTGAAATTCCTACAGATTGCGGATGACCAGCAGATTTCCTACTTGAAGGAAGAAACTCGCCGAATCAATGAACTTTTGAAGGCCTGGTTTGCTGAGATTGGGCTTAAGTTGATTGACTTTAAGTTAGAGTTCGGTTTTGACAAGGAGGGCAAGATTATCTTAGCAGATGAATTTTCACCAGATAACTGCCGCTTGTGGGATGCGGATGGCAACCACATGGATAAGGATGTTTTCCGTAGAGGATTGGGAGAACTAACAGACGTTTACGAGATTGTTTGGGAAAAGTTGCGGGAATTGAAATAATCTGTTAGCAACGGAAAACCTTCGTCTCTCAACTAAAAGGACTCAGGCTGAAAAGGTCCCCCAGACCTTTTCACTCCGTAGAGGACTAGGTGAACTAACCGATGTTTATGAGATTGTCTGGGAAAAGTTGCAGGGGTTGAAATAAGAACCTCAAGGTCGTTTGAGAACATTGCAAGAGCTGAAATAAAGGAATAAGAATTGATGGATAAACGTATTTTTGTTGAAAAAAAGGCTGATTTTCAGGTCAAATCAGAGAGTTTGGTAAGAGAACTCCAACACAACTTGGGACTTTCAAGCTTGAAAAGTATTCGTATTGTGCAAGTTTATGATGTATTTGATTTGGCAGAGGACTTGTTTGCACCTGCAGAGAAACACATCTTCTCTGAGCAGGTGACAGACCATGTCTTGGATGAAGCGGCTGTGCAGGCGGATCTTGCTAACTATGCTTTCTTTGCTATTGAAAGCTTGCCAGGGCAGTTTGACCAGCGTGCGGCTTCTTCGCAAGAAGCCTTGCTTTTGCTGGGAAGTTCGAGTGATGTGACAGTCAATACAGCACAATTGTACTTGGTCAATAAGGATATTGATGCGATGGAGTTAGAAGCGGTCAAGAACTACTTGCTTAATCCAGTTGATTCTCGTTTCAAGGACATCACGACAGGGATTGCCAAGCAGGAATTTTCAGAGTCAGACAAGACCATTCCGAAATTGACTTTCTTTGAAAGCTATACAGCAGAAGATTTTGCTCGCTACAAGGCTGAGCAGGGCATGGCCATGGAAGTGGATGACTTGCTCTTTATCCAAGACTACTTTAAGTCAGTTGGGCGCGTGCCAACTGAGACTGAACTCAAGGTTTTGGATACTTACTGGTCTGACCACTGCCGTCACACAACTTTTGAGACAGAGTTGAAACACATTGATTTCTCCGCATCGAAATTCCAAAAACAATTGCAGGCGACTTATGACAAGTATATTGCTATGCGCGATGAGTTGGGGCGTTCTGAAAAACCGCAAACCTTGATGGATATGGCGACTATTTTCGGTCGTTATGAGCGTGCCAATGGACGTTTGGATGATATGGAAGTGTCAGACGAAATCAATGCTTGCTCAGTAGAAATAGAAGTGGATGTTAATGGTGTGAAAGAACCATGGCTTCTCATGTTTAAAAATGAAACCCACAATCATCCAACTGAGATTGAGCCATTTGGAGGGGCTGCTACCTGTATTGGTGGAGCCATTCGTGACCCATTATCAGGTCGCTCATATGTTTACCAAGCTATGCGTATCTCGGGTGCTGGTGATATTACAGCACCGATTTCGGAAACTCGTGCTGGGAAATTGCCACAACAGGTTATTTCTAAAACAGCGGCTCATGGCTATTCTTCATATGGTAACCAGATTGGGCTTGCAACAACCTACGTTCGTGAATACTTCCACCCAGGCTTTGTAGCTAAACGCATGGAGCTTGGTGCCGTTGTCGGTGCAGCTCCTAAGGGCAATGTGGTCCGTGAAAAACCGGAAGCGGGAGATGTGATTATTCTCCTTGGAGGTAAGACAGGACGTGATGGTGTTGGTGGTGCGACAGGTTCTTCTAAGGTTCAAACAGTTGAATCTGTGGAGACTGCTGGTGCTGAGGTTCAAAAAGGAAATGCCATCGAAGAACGTAAGATTCAACGTCTTTTCCGTAATGGTGAAGTGACACGTCTGATCAAAAAATCAAATGACTTTGGTGCTGGTGGTGTCTGTGTAGCTATTGGTGAATTAGCAGACGGTCTTGAAATCGACCTCAACAAGGTGCCTCTTAAATACCAGGGCTTGAATGGTACCGAAATTGCCATCTCTGAATCTCAAGAACGGATGGCAGTCGTGGTTCGTCCTGAGGATGTAGATGCCTTCGTTGTAGAATGTAACAAAGAGAATATTGATGCTGTTGTGGTTGCGACAGTAACTGAAAAACCAAATCTAGTCATGAACTGGAATGGTGAGACAATTGTGGACTTGGAGCGCCGTTTCCTTGATACAAACGGTGTACGTGTCGTTGTTGATGCCAAGGTTGTGGACAAGGATGTCAAATTTCCAGAAGAGCGTCAAACATCTGCTAACACACTTGAAGCAGATACTCTTGAGGTTATATCTGACTTGAACCACGCTAGTCAAAAAGGCTTGCAAACCATCTTTGATTGCTCTGTTGGTCGTTCAACGGTTAATCACCCACTTGGTGGTCGTTACCAACTCACACCAACTGAGGCATCTGTGCAGAAATTGCCTGTACAACACGGTGTGACTCATACTGCCTCAGTCATGGCTCAAGGTTTCAACCCATATGTAGCTGAATGGTCTCCATACCACGGTGCTGCTTATGCGGTTATCGAAGCAACTGCTCGTTTGGTGGCTGCTGGCGCAAACTGGTCTAAGGCTCGTTTCTCTTACCAAGAGTATTTCGAGCGCATGGATAAACAAGCTGAGCGTTTTGGTCAGCCAGTAGCAGCTCTTCTAGGCTCTATCGAAGCACAAATCCAACTTGGTTTGCCATCTATCGGTGGTAAGGACTCCATGTCTGGTACTTTTGAAGAATTGACCGTTCCGCCAACCTTGGTTGCCTTTGGGGTGACGACGGCAGATAGCCGTAATGTGCTTTCTCCTGAGTTCAAGGTTGCTGGTGAAAATATCTACTACATCCCAGGTCAAGCCCTCTCTACAGAGATTGATTTTGACTTGATTAAGTCTAATTTTGCTCAGTTTAAAGACATCCAAGCTGGTCACAAAGTGACATCTGCTTCAGCTGTCAAATATGGTGGTGTGGTTGAAAGTTTGGCTCTTGCTACTTTTGGGAATCATATTGGTGCAGAGGTAACCTTGCCTGAACTTGGAAGTTCTTTGACAGCTCAGCTAGGCGGATTTGTCTTCACATCTCCTGAAGAAATCGCTGGAGTAGAGAAGATTGGTCAAACGAAAGCCAACTTTACACTTCTTGTCAACGGTGTGAAGTTAGATGGACACAAACTTGACAATGCCTTCCAAGGAAAACTGGAAGAAGTTTACCCAACAGAGTTTGCCCAAGCCAAAGAACTGGCTGAAGTACCAGCTGTGGCATCAGATGTTGTGATTAATGCCAAAGAAAAGGTTGAAAAACCTGTGGTTTATATCCCAGTCTTTCCAGGAACCAACTCAGAATATGACTCAGCTAAGGCATTTGAAAAAGAAGGTGCAGAGATCAACTTGGTACCATTTGTGACCTTGAATGAAGAAGCTATTGTCAAGTCAGTTGAAACCATGGTTGACAATATCGGCAAGGCTAACATTCTCTTCTTTGCAGGTGGATTCTCAGCTGCGGACGAACCAGATGGATCAGCCAAGTTTATCGTCAACATTCTGCTCAATGAAAAAGTGCGTGCAGCGATTGATGGCTTTATCGCTCGTGGTGGCTTGATTATCGGTATCTGTAATGGATTCCAGGCTTTGGTCAAATCAGGTCTTCTTCCATACGGAAACTTTGAAGATGCCAGCAGTACGAGCCCAACCCTCTTCTATAATGATGCCAACCAACACGTGGCTAAGATGGTGGAAACCCGGATTGCTAATACCAACTCGCCATGGTTGACTGGGGTGCAAGTGGGCGATATCCACGCTATTCCTGTTTCGCACGGTGAAGGGAAGTTTGTCGTGACGGCTGAGGAATTCGCTGAACTCCGTGACAATGGACAAATCTTCAGCCAATATGTTGACTTTGATGGAAAACCAAGTATGGATTCTAAGTTCAATCCGAATGGTTCTGTCCATGCCATCGAAGGAATTACTAGCAAGAATGGTCAAATCATCGGTAAAATGGGACACTCAGAACGTTATGAAGACGGTCTCTTCCAAAACATCCCAGGAAATAAAGACCAGCACCTCTTTGCATCAGCTGTTAAATATTTTACTGGGAAATAAGACTAGAACTGACTATAACGATTGGTGTGTTTTGAGAAGTAAAATGAAAGTTTGTGAAGTATTTGAATAAATTAATTGATATACCTGATATTGAAAAAAAGATTCAATTGAAAAAATTATTATCTAGAGAGATGAGAGTAATGAAGGAGGACTTAAAGCCAAGAAAGTGTTTACTTTGTGATAAAGATACTACAAGTTTCTGCAATTCTCACACCATTCCACAGTTATCGTTAAAAAAAAATTTCTGATTCTGGCATGTTAACACAAGCTGGTTATTTAATAGGGAGCGATCTGTTAGATAATGATAAGGGAGTAAGCAAATCGGGAACGATACAAATTATTTGTCGTAAATGTGATTCATTCTATTTTCAGGAATATGAAAATGAAATGAATCTTACGTCTTATCCTAGCGATAAAATGTTGTCACAAATTGCATTGAAAAATTTCCTTTTAGAATTAGTTAGAAGGAGGGAGGAAAAATATCATTTTGAAAAAATAATGTCTGATAAGACGATTAAGAAAGCTTTATACTTAAGAATACCTGAGATTTCTAATAAAACATTAGAGAATACATCTCAAAAAATAAAAGATCTTCATAATTCTTTTGATTATGATATTGAAGATTTTCAAAATGAAATTTTACTCCATAAAACTGCTATTGAAGACAATCTTAAAGGAGCATATCAAATTATTTTTCATGAGGTGCTCCCCTATAAGACACCGATAGCGTTTCAAGGCTCATTAACGTTGATTAGAGATATGTATGGATATCCAGTGAATGATACGAGTAACCATTCAAAAAATAATCGTATTCAGAAGTTGCATCTAGCTATCTTACCGTTAAAAGAAAAGACGATGGTGCTAGCTTTTTATCATAAAAGGGATAGGAAATATAAATCTCTAAAAAGTCAGTTTAATAGTAGCGATCGATTGAAGAAACTGGATTTTCTTAATTATTTAATATTTGCTTACACTGAAAACTATTACTTTAGCCCGACAATTAAAGAAAAAATTAGAACTAATGAGAAGCTTGTGCTATTGAGTCAAGAACTGTTTGGTAAACCTAATTTGGGTCAGTGTGTAGGAGTTGATAGTTATAAGAGAGTCGAGCCAGATGAAATTCCTAATTTTCTTTTAGAAGAGTGGGCTATAATGTAAAAATAAAAGGTATAAAAAATGACATACGAAGTAAAATCTCTTAATGAAGAATGTGGTGTTTTCGGTATCTGGGGACATCCAGATGCTGCTAAATTGACCTATTTTGGTCTCCATAGTCTTCAGCACCGTGGTCAGGAGGGGGCAGGAATCCTCTCCAATGATCAGGGGCAATTGAAGCGCCATCGTGACATGGGACTTTTATCAGAAGTCTTCAGAAATCCTGCTAATTTGGATAAATTGACGGGAACTGGTGCGATTGGGCATGTGCGTTACGCGACTGCTGGCGAAGCTTCTGTAGATAATATCCAGCCTTTCCTCTTCCGTTTTCACGATATGCAGTTCGGATTGGCTCATAATGGCAATCTGACCAATGCAGCTTCTCTCAAGAAAGAACTGGAACAAAGAGGAGCGATTTTCAGCGCGACTTCGGACTCGGAAATCTTGGCTCACCTCATTCGTCGCAGTCATAATCCTAGCCTGATGGGTAAAATCAAGGAAGCGCTCAGCCTTGTCAAAGGTGGTTTTGCCTATATCTTGCTGTTTGAGGACAAGTTGATTGCGGCTCTTGACCCCAATGGTTTCCGTCCACTTTCTATCGGGAAAATGGCCAACGGAGCGGTGGTTGTTTCCTCTGAAACCTGTGCTTTTGAGGTTATTGGTGCTGAATGGATTCGTGATTTGAAGCCAGGTGAGATTGTGATCATTGATGACAAGGGAATCCAGTATGATAGCTATACAGATGATACTCAGTTAGCAATCTGTTCTATGGAGTATATCTATTTTGCTCGCCCTGATTCTAACATTCATGGTGTCAATGTCCATACGGCACGTAAACGTATGGGTGCCCAATTGGCACGTGAATTCAAGCATGAGGCGGATATCGTAGTCGGTGTGCCCAATTCTTCCCTCAGCGCAGCTATGGGATTTGCGGAAGAATCAGGTCTACCAAACGAAATGGGCCTCATCAAGAACCAATACACCCAACGTACCTTTATCCAACCGACTCAAGAATTGCGGGAGCAAGGGGTGCGGATGAAACTCTCTGCTGTTTCAGGCGTTGTAAAAGGCAAGCGTGTTGTTATGATTGATGACTCTATTGTACGTGGAACAACCTCTCGTCGTATCGTTCAGCTCTTGAAAGAAGCGGGTGCGACTGAGGTTCACGTTGCCATTGGTAGTCCAGCGCTAGCTTATCCATGTTTCTACGGGATTGATATCCAGACCCGTCAGGAACTGATTGCGGCCAATCATACGGTTGAAGAAACGCGTCAAATCATTGGGGCGGATAGCCTGACCTATCTTTCTGTTGAAGGATTGATTGATTCGATTGGTATTGAAACAGATGCGCCGAATGGTGGTCTCTGTGTCGCTTACTTTGACGGTGACTACCCAACACCTCTCTACGACTACGAAGAAGACTATCGTCGAAGTTTGGAAGAAAAGACCAGTTTTTATAAATAGGTAGCCTATCCTCCATTAAAGAAAAGTAATAAACAAATGACAAATAAAAATGCTTATGTCCCACGTTTCACTACTGACTAAAAGCTAAAGCATTTGTCAGTAGACGCTTTCTCCTATGGGACCAAAGCTAGAGACCTGACTAGTATTTTTAGATAAAATAATTGTTTATCTAAAAATATGTCGCAGTCTTTCCCAAAAAAAGAAAAGGAAAAATAAAATGGCAAATAAAAATGCGTACGCTCAATCTGGTGTGGATGTTGAAGCGGGTTATGAAGTTGTTGAACGAATCAAAAAGCACGTGGCTCGTACGGAGCGCGCAGGTGTTATGGGAGCTCTTGGTGGTTTCGGTGGTATGTTTGACCTTTCAAAAACAGGTGTCAAAGAGCCCGTCTTGATCTCAGGGACTGATGGTGTCGGAACCAAGCTCATGCTGGCTATCAAGTACGATAAGCATGACACGATTGGGCAGGATTGTGTGGCCATGTGTGTCAACGATATCATAGCTGCAGGCGCGGAGCCTCTCTATTTCCTTGACTACGTAGCGACAGGCAAGAATGAACCAGCTAAACTAGAGCAAGTCGTCGCTGGTGTAGCAGAAGGTTGTGTGCAGGCAGGTGCCGCCCTTATTGGTGGGGAAACGGCTGAAATGCCTGGTATGTATGGTGCAGATGACTATGACTTGGCTGGTTTTGCAGTCGGTGTGGCTGAAAAATCTCAAATCATTGATGGTTCAAAAGTGGCAGAAGGAGATATTCTGCTCGGACTTGCTTCAAGTGGGATTCACTCCAATGGTTACTCTCTTGTTCGTCGTGTCTTTGCCGATTACACAGGTGAGGAAATTTTGCCAGAATTGGAAGGCAAGAAACTCAAGGAAGTTCTTCTTGAACCAACTCGTATCTACGTTAAAGCTGTTCTGCCACTCATCAAAGAAGGTTTGGTAAACGGCATTGCCCACATCACAGGTGGTGGCTTTATCGAAAATGTCCCTCGCATGTTTGCAGCTGACTTGGCTGCTGAGATTGAGGAAAGCAAAGTTCCAGTCTTGCCAATCTTCAAAGCCCTTGAAAAATACGGTCAGATCAAGCATGAAGAAATGTTTGAAATCTTCAATATGGGTGTGGGGCTTATGTTTGCGGTTAGCCCTGAAAATGTAAGTCGTGTCAAGGAATTGTTGGATGAACCAGTCTATGAAATTGGTCGTATCGTCAAGAAAGAAAACGAAAGTGTCGTTATCAAATGAAAAAAATAGCGGTTTTTGCCTCTGGTAATGGCTCAAATTTTCAGGTGATTGCTGAAAAGTTTCCAGTGGAGTTTGTCTTTTCAGACCATCGTGACGCCTATGTGCTCGAACGTGCAGACAAGCTCGGCGTTCTATCCTATGCTTTTGAACTCAAGGAGTTTGAGAGCAAGACAGACTACGAAGCGGCCCTTGTCGAACTCTTGGAAGAACACCAGATTGACTTGGTTTGTCTAGCAGGCTACATGAAAATCGTTGGGCCAACCTTATTGGCGGCTTATGAAGGTCGGATTGTCAACATTCATCCAGCCTACCTGCCAGAGTTTCCAGGAGCTCACGGAATTGAGGATGCTTGGAATGCAGGTGTTGAGCAGTCTGGTGTGACCATTCACTGGGTGGATTCTGGAGTAGATACAGGAAAGGTCATCAAACAAGTACGTGTACCACGGCTCGCTGATGATACGATTGACAGTTTTGAAGAACGGATTCATGAAGCAGAGTATAAACTCTATCCTCAAGTGTTGGAGAGTTTAGGGGTAGGGAGAAGATAAGAAGTAAATCAGGTTTTGATTGTGCAATATTGCTAGGAGAAAAAATGATTGAGTTGAAATTAGTAGATGAGAGCAGTTTTCAGGCAGTGCTGGATTTGAAAATATCTGAAGCCGATGAACGAGCGCGTTTCGTGGCTCCAAATGTACGCTCTTTAGCTGACGCATGGCTCTACCGAGAGAATGGGGATGTGTTTCCGAGGGCAATCTATTGGGATAAGCAAGTAGTTGGCTTTCTCCTGTTGGAAATAGACGAGGATGAAGCGGAATACTTTATCTGGCGGATAATGATTGGTCAGCAATACCAAGGAAGAGGTTATGGTCGAAAAGCCTTGGAAGCTCTAATCAAAGAGGCTCAGATGGATAGAGCTTGCAGTCATATTATTGCAGATTATGTGGCCGGAAATGAAAAAATGAAGCACCTGCTGACTAGTCTGGGTTTTCAGGAAACAGGATTTATACAAGAAAATAACGAAGTCGCTATGCGCTTGGACCTAAAGAAAGAGGAATAGAATGACGAAAAAAGCTTTGATCAGCGTCTCAGACAAAGCGGGCATTGTTGAATTTGCCCAAGAACTTAAAAAACTTGGTTGGGAGATTATCTCGACAGGTGGGACCAAGGTTGCCCTTGATAATGCTGGGGTGAAGACCATTGCCATCGATGATGTGACTGGTTTTCCAGAGATGATGGATGGTCGTGTTAAGACCCTTCATCCAAATATCCACGGTGGGCTCCTTGCTCGTCGTGACTTGAATAGTCACCTGGAAGCAGCCAAGGATAATCAAATCGAGCTCATTGATCTTGTTGTGGTAAACCTTTACCCATTTAAGGAAACCATTCTCAAACCAGACGTAACTTACGCTGATGCAGTTGAAAACATCGATATCGGCGGGCCATCCATGCTTCGTTCAGCGGCTAAAAATCATGCCAGCGTAACAGTTGTGGTAGATCCAGCTGACTATGCTGTGGTTTTGGGACAATTGGCAGCTAACGGCGAAACAAGTTACGAAACTCGCCAACGTTTGGCAGCCAAGGTTTTCCGTCACACAGCGGCTTATGACGCCTTGATTGCAGAGTATTTCACAGCTCAAGTGGGTGAAAGCAAGCCTGAAAAGTTGACCTTGACTTATGACCTCAAGCAAGCCATGCGTTACGGTGAGAACCCTCAACAAGACGCGGATTTCTACCAAAAAGCTTTGCCGACTGACTACTCGATTGCATCCGCTAAACAGCTTAACGGGAAAGAATTGTCATTCAATAATATCCGTGACGCTGATGCGGCCATTCGTATCATCCGTGATTTTAAAGACCGTCCAACCGTTGTGGCTCTCAAACACATGAACCCATGTGGAATCGGTCAGGCTGATGACATCGAGACTGCTTGGGACTACGCTTATGAGTCTGACCCAGTGTCTATCTTTGGTGGTATCGTTGTTCTTAACCGTGAGGTGGATACTGCGACAGCTGAGAAGATGCACGGCGTTTTCCTTGAAATCATCATCGCACCAAGCTATACGGATGAAGCGCTAGCCATTTTGACCAATAAAAAGAAAAACTTGCGTATCCTTGCCTTGCCATTTGATGCTCAAGAGGCCAGTGAAGTGGAAGCAGAATACACAGGTGTAGTTGGTGGACTCCTCGTTCAAAACCAAGACGTGGTCAAGGAAAGCCCAGCTGACTGGCAAGTGGTGACCAAACGCCAACCAACAGAGACAGAAGCGACAGCTCTTGAGTTCGCTTGGAAGGCTATCAAGTATGTCAAATCAAACGGTATTATCGTGACCAATGACCACATGACACTTGGCGTTGGCCCAGGTCAAACTAATCGTGTGGCCTCTGTTCGTATTGCCATTGACCAAGCCAAAGACCGTCTGGACGGCGCTGTGCTTGCTTCAGATGCCTTCTTCCCATTTGCGGATAACGTGGAAGAAATTGCCAAAGCAGGTATCAAGGCCATCATCCAGCCAGGAGGCTCAGTCCGTGACCAAGAATCCATCGAAGCAGCGAACAAGTATGGCTTGACTATGGTCTTCACAGGAGTGAGACATTTTAGACACTAAAAAGCAAAAGGGAAGAAAACAGTTTCTTTCCTTTTTTGGATTAAAATGCTAAGTGAAACAAGATTAAAACGAACGTTTGTGGTATAATGTTAGTAAATAATTCGCAAAAGAGGTTTAAAGATGAAGCTGTTAGTTGTCGGTTCGGGTGGTCGTGAACATGCGATTGCTAAGAAGTTGCTTGAATCAAAAGACGTTGAACAAGTCTTTGTGGCTCCTGGAAATGACGGGATGACTCTGGATGGTCTGGAATTGGTGGACATCTCTATTTCCGAACATTCTAAATTGATTGAGTTTGCAAAATCCAACGATATCGCTTGGACCTTTATCGGTCCAGACGATGCCCTGGCTGCTGGGATTGTAGATGATTTTAACAAAGCTGGACTCAAGGCTTTTGGTCCGACTAGGGCTGCAGCGGAGCTAGAGTGGTCCAAGGATTTTGCAAAGGAAATCATGGTCAAATATGACGTTCCGACAGCAGCCTATGGCACATTTTCAGATTTCGAGGAAGCCAAGGCTTATATCGAGGAGAAAGGGGCTCCTATCGTTGTCAAGGCGGATGGTTTGGCACTTGGGAAAGGTGTCGTTGTTGCTGAGACAGTAGAGCAAGCAGTAGAAGCCGCTCACGAGATGCTCTTAGACAATAAATTTGGGGACTCTGGTGCGCGTGTTGTTATCGAGGAATTCCTTGACGGAGAAGAGTTCTCTCTCTTTGCCTTTGTCAATGGTGACAAGTTCTACATCATGCCAACGGCTCAGGACCACAAACGTGCCTACGATGGCGACAAAGGGCCTAACACAGGCGGTATGGGAGCTTATGCGCCAGTTCCACACTTGCCACAGAGTGTGGTTGATACAGCGGTTGACACGATTGTCAAGCCAGTCCTCGAAGGGATGATTAAAGAAGGTCGCCCTTATCTGGGAGTTCTTTACGCAGGGCTTATCATGACAGCTGATGGACCTAAGGTCATCGAGTTTAATGCTCGCTTCGGAGATCCAGAAACTCAGATTATCTTGCCTCGTCTGACCTCTGATTTTGCACAAAATATTACTGATATTTTGGAAGGTAAAGAACCAGCCATCACTTGGACGGACAAGGGTGTGACTCTGGGTGTGGTTGTCGCATCCAATGGTTACCCGCTAGACTATGAAAAAGGTGTCAAGTTGCCAGCCAAGACCGAAGGCGACACCATCACCTACTATGCAGGGGCTAAGTTTGCGGAAAATAGCAGAGCACTGCTCTCAAACGGTGGCCGTGTCTATATGCTCGTCACCACCGCAGATACCGTCAAAGAAGCACAAGAAACCATCTACCAAGAACTCGCCCAACAAAACACAGAAGGCCTCTTCTACCGAACAGATATCGGAAGCAAGGCAATTAAGTAAAGATATAAGGATAACGCGACGAAGTCGCTGAACCCGATAATGGTCTCCGTGGTGAAAAGACCAGAACAGTATCTGTTCTGGTCTAGGGAAACTTTGAGACCCTAGGCTCAAAGTTTAGGAATGAAACCGAAGGTTTGCTTCCGTCCCCACCACCTAAGACCATTATCAAAAAAGAAGAAAAAAGGAAAAATTATGACTAAACCAATTATTTCCATCATCATGGGCTCAAAATCAGACTGGGCAACCATGCAAAAAACCGCTGAAGTCCTAGACCGCTTCGGTGTAGCCTACGAGAAGAAGGTTGTCTCTGCCCATCGCACACCTGATCTCATGTTCAAGCATGCCGAAGAAGCACGTAGCCGTGGCATCAAGGTTATCATCGCAGGTGCTGGAGGCGCAGCCCACTTGCCAGGAATGGTAGCTGCCAAAACAACTCTTCCAGTCATCGGCGTGCCAGTCAAATCACGTGCGCTTAGTGGCGTGGATTCACTCTATTCTATAGTACAGATGCCGGGTGGAGTACCAGTCGCAACTATGGCTATTGGTGAAGCAGGTGCGACCAATGCGGCCCTCTTTGCCCTCCGTCTCCTTTCAGTAGAGGATCAGGCTATTGCGACAGCATTGGCTGATTTCGCAGAAGAGCAAGGAAAAATAGCAGAGGAATCAACTAATGAGCTCATCTAAAACAATAGGAATTATCGGTGGCGGTCAGCTGGGTCAGATGATGGCTATTTCTGCCATTTATATGGGGCACAAGGTTATCGCGCTGGATCCTGCAGCTGATTGTCCAGCCTCTCGCGTGGCGGAGATCATCGTGGCTCCTTATAATGATGTGGATGCCCTCCGTCAGTTGGCTGAGCGTTGTGATGTCCTTACCTATGAATTTGAAAATGTTGATGCTGACGGTTTGGATACTGTCATCAAGGAGGGACAACTCCCACAAGGAACAGACCTGCTTCGCATTTCACAAAACCGTATCTTTGAAAAGGACTTTCTCTCAAATAAGGCTCAAGTGACAGTTGCACCCTACAAGGTCGTGACTTCTAGCCAAGACTTGGCAGATATTGACCTGGCCAAAACCTATGTCCTCAAGACTGCGACAGGTGGCTACGATGGACATGGTCAAAAGATCATTCGCTCAGCAGAAGATTTGGAAGAAGCCTATGCGCTAGCAGATTCAGCAGACTGCGTTTTGGAAGAATTTGTCAATTTTGACCTTGAAATTTCTGTCATCGTGTCAGGGAATGGCAAGGATGTGACAGTTTTCCCAGTGCAGGAAAATGTTCACCGCAACAACATTCTTTCTAAAACGATTGTGCCTGCTCGCATTTCTGATAAGTTAGCAGAAAAAGCAAAAACCATGGCAGTGCGAATTGCAGAACAACTTAACTTATCTGGAACGCTTTGCGTGGAAATGTTTGCGACGGCTGACGACATCATCGTCAATGAGATTGCCCCGCGTCCACACAACTCAGGCCACTACTCAATCGAAGCCTGCGACTTCTCCCAGTTTGATACCCATATCTTGGGTGTTCTAGGAGCACAATTGCCAGCCATCAAACTACATGCGCCAGCTGTCATGCTCAATGTCCTCGGCCAGCACGTCGAGGCGGCCAAAAAATATGTCACAAAAAATCCAAGCGCCCACCTCCACATGTATGGTAAAATAGAAGCGAAGCACAACCGCAAAATGGGACATGTGACTTTGTTTAGTGATGTGCCGGATAAGGTTGAGGAGTTTGGGGAAGGGATGGATTTTTAGAGGAGAGGTATGCCATTAAAGTATTTTGAGATCAAAAACTTATTAAGAAGCCAGATAGGTTTAGTTGACTCCCTTACGGGAAAAGTTATGAAGTATGTATTATTGTATGGGATTTTATATGCGCTTTTTCTAATTGGTAGAGCTCAAGATCCAGATTCCTCAGGGGGACTTGTTGCTTTATTATTAATTATGGGAGTGCTTTATAGATTTAATTTTCTTTTTGAGAAAATTAATATTAAAAATTTAACGATAGCTTTTAGAAAAGGATATTTTTTAAATGACGAACATACGGAAATGTTAATTTCTGATATAGAATTATCGTTGAAAAAAATAAATAGTTTTGCAAATTGGAGTTGTGGTATTTTAGCAACTATTTCAATATTTGTGACTACAACCTATCTTAATTTTTTTAAAGATTCTATTCCTAAAGAAGAACTTTCAAAACTGTTAATTGATGAAAATGCTGGTTTGCAAAATGACTTGGTTGTTTTTTTAGCATTGTTGATGTTTCTGATAATTTTAGGATTACTAGGTTATTATCTTGCTGTTCAAGCCTTTACTTACGATATGCGATTTGTAAATACTATTTTAAAAAGCAGCCTTTACATTGATGAAGATGACATAATCATAGGTGGATTTTGGAAGAAGCTTGCGCACAGTTTAGATCATTTTATTTCGGGATTTTGATAAGTAGACGATATGAAAGGTGATCAATTGCTTCCTCCTCCCCATTCCCTCCCCGTCAGAATCAGACCGCTGAAACTTCCCGACGATGTGTTTCTGTTTGCGGGAAACCTTTGGGATTTTCTCCCATATCATTTATGAAAATAATATTTTTAAAAAAAGGAGACGATAGATGAATTTGAAAACTTATGGGATTGAATCTCTGGCGACAGAGAAGTTGAAAACCGATGAGTTTTCGCAGTTGACAGCTGACACGGTTTCAGCTTTGATAACTTTTGCCAAGGAGCACAAGCAGGAGCACTTGCTCACGACTCACGCTAGCCGTCTGGAAACGGCTTAGGCTAATTATCAGAGCGCGCCAAAGGGCAAAGCAGCATCGGCTGTGGTCAAGGACTTGGACGAGGTCGACCAAAAGCGTGACAATGCCTACCAAACGCTGGTCAATTTTGTAAAAGCCTACGCTCATGTTGACGGACAGGCGGTGGAGGCAGCCTACACCAAGCTGCGCAAAGCAAATTCGTTGCGGTTTATAAAGCCCGCCTCAGCGAGCAAGCCAATACAAGATTGGCCAAAGCAAGCAACAAAAACAAACCCTGCAAGCCGCTTACGACTACATCATTGACCTAGTCGCCGTCCTATCCCACGGCCAACCCGAACACTAAGACTACCAAAATCTCAAAGCCCAACTCAACACCATCAGGAAGAGATATAGGGCTAGTGGGAAGAAGAAAGTTACAAAACCAGAGGGTGAGAGTTGAGGAGGAAGTTTGAAAAAAGTAATTTACTTAATTACAGCCGTAATTACACTTTTATTAATAATATTGAGCTGTTCTTATTGGAATAGCATTGTTAATAACTTTGAAACTAAACCAGGTGATTACCTTATCCAATTACTGTGTATGTTGATTCCTGTATTAATATCATTATTTCTTTTTCATGTCGAGAGTTTGGAAAGGAAAGACGATCTGATTTTGCAAGAGCAACGTTTAGATAAACAAGAAGAAAATCAGAAACAAATGCAAGAAACTTTTGTAGAAATTACAAACATTTTAGATGCACAGAATACAAAACAAGAAAAGATGGGGGAATCTCTAGAAAAAACAGCGCTTGAGTTAAGACGAATAAGATTACCGAAGGGATTAGAATTTTTATATGAAAATATTGATCGTATTGAGGAATATATTCAGAGTGACTCAAGGGTTCAAAACACAATGAATGTCGTTGCTAGACATTATGCTATGGGAGAATTGCTAGAAAAGTGGAGGGAAATAGAGCTTGAGGAAGTTCCGCTAAAAATTAGAAGAGAGTTTGGAAACGCAAGATACTTTTTTGAAGATTATTCAAAATTACTATTTATTTCATATAATTTTTTGGTATCTCAAGAGAAAGATTTAGAAAAGAAAAATATTTTTGCTATTGGTTTTAATGCTTCAATTAGAATTGTAGACATGATTGCGATGGCATCAGAAAAATTAAATAGTCTACCTGATGAGAATCGGAAAGATATCAGTAAGGAAGATAGTCAATTACTATCTATTTATTATAACGATAGTAAAGAAAAAACTGTTGAAGCACTTGAAAAAAGAATTGAAAATTTTCATTCTAACCTGTTCAAGATGAAAGAAATGCTTTAAAGGAGAAACAACATGATCAACCGTTACTCTCGCCCTGAGATGGCGAACATTTGGAGTGAAGAAAATAAATACCGTGCTTGGCTTGAGGTGGAAATCTTGGCTGACGAGGCATGGGCTGAGTTGGGGGAAATCCCTAAGGAAGATGTGGCTTTGATTCGTGAGAAAGCGGACTTTGACATCGACCGTATTTTGGAGATTGAGCAGGAGACTCGTCACGACGTGGTGGCCTTCACACGTGCGGTTTCTGAGACTCTTGGTGAAGAGCGCAAGTGGGTCCACTATGGTTTGACTTCTACCGACGTGGTGGATACGGCTTACGGTTACCTCTACAAGCAGGCTAACGACATCATCCGTCGTGACCTTGAAAATTTCACCAACATCATCGCTGATAAGGCTAAGGAGCACAAGTTTACCATCATGATGGGTCGTACTCACGGTGTGCACGCTGAACCTACAACCTTTGGTCTGAAATTGGCGACTTGGTACAGCGAAATGAAGCGCAACATCGAGCGTTTTGAGCATGCGGCTGCTGGCGTCGAAGCTGGTAAGATTTCTGGTGCGGTTGGGAACTTTGCCAACATCCCACCATTCGTAGAGCAATATGTCTGCTACAAGTTGGGTATCCGTGCTCAAGAAATCTCTACACAGGTCCTTCCTCGTGACCTTCACGCTGAGTACTTTGCAGTTCTTGCCAGCATCGCGACTTCTATTGAACGCATGGCAACGGAAATCCGTGGTCTTCAAAAATCGGAACAACGTGAAGTAGAAGAGTTCTTTGCTAAAGGTCAAAAAGGGTCTTCAGCAATGCCTCACAAACGCAACCCTATCGGTTCTGAGAACATGACAGGTCTTGCGCGTGTCATCCGTGGTCACATGATTACAGCCTATGAGAACGTTGCACTTTGGCATGAGCGTGATATCTCTCATTCATCGGCTGAGCGTATCATCACACCAGATACGACCATCTTGATTGACTACATGCTCAACCGTTTTGGAAATATTGTCAAGAATTTGACGGTCTTCCCAGAAAATATGATCCGTAACATGAACTCTACGTTTGGTCTTATCTTTAGCCAACGTGCCATGTTGACCTTGATTGAAAAAGGGATGACCCGTGAGCAAGCCTATGACTTGGTGCAACCAAAAACAGCTCAATCGTGGGATAACCAAGTAGACTTCAAGCCACTTCTTGAAGCAGATCCCGAAGTAACATCGCGCCTCACGCAAGAAGAAATCGACGAAATCTTTAATCCTCTTTACTACACTAAACGAGTGGATGATATCTTTGACCGTCTTGGACTGGGTGATTAATTAAAAAATAAACAGCGAGATCAAAGCTCGCTGTTTATTTTTTATCGAAAAGACTTAGTCTTCTTTTCTTTTAGTGAGTCCATAAGCTGCTAGTGAGGCCATGAGTCCTGCGACTACTAGTCCTGCAGAATCGTGACTTCCTGTTTCAGGAAGTTTTTTCTCTGTTGCCACAGGAGCTGGACCTTTAGGAAGAGCTTTGTTTTCCTCAGCAGGAGCAGTTGATGGAGCTGGTTGGCTTGGGATTTCTAGTTTTGGTTTTTCTTCAGCAATAGCGGCTTGTCCGTTTTCATCGCCTACATGTGTTACCATAGTTCCGACTTCGACTATTTGAGTAACAGCTTCCTGTGCTACGACACTATTTACAAGTGTTTTCACTTCCTTGCCATCAACAGTGCTCACAGAGTAGAAGTTTGTACGGTGCCCGTTGACACCTTTAGCAATGACTTGTGTTTTTCCTTTGAGCAAGAGTGGATTTTCACGAGTCACTGTGGTAAATGGAATTTCTTCTTCTTGGATATCCAGTCTAGGTTTTGTTTCTGCAACTGGAGCAAGATCATGTTCATCGCCTACATGTGTTACCAGGGTTCCGACTTCAACAATTTGCGTAACTGCTTCTTTGGTTACAAGACTATCTACAAGTGTTTTCACTTCCTTGTCATCAACAGTGCTTACAGAGTAGAAGTTTGTACGGCGACCGTTGACACCTTTAGTAATGACTTGTGTTTTTCCTTTGAGTAAGAGTGGATTTTCACGAGTTACTGTGGTAAATGGAATTTCTTCTTCTTGGATATCCAGTCTAGGTTTTACCTCAGTAGTTGGTGCAAGACCACTTTCATCACCCTTGTGAGTTACAGGAGCGCCGACTTCAACCACTTGGTTTACAACTTCTTTGGTTACCTGGCTATCAAGGACTGTTTCTGTTGTTTTTCCATTTTCAGTGAGTACAGAGATGTAATGAGTTCGTTCACCTTTGACTCCTGCTGTAATAATATTTTCCTGACCAGCTGGGAGGTTAGGATTTTCTTTCTTGATAACTTCAAATGGAATTTCTTCAGTTCTTGTGATGAGTTCTGGACTGGTTTCAACATTGGCAGCCACTTCATTTTCATCCAGGCTTCCTGAATGGGTTGCAGCTGGTTTGAGGCCTTGAAGAGCAGCTTTGAGCTTACCTACTAGTGCGTCTAGTTCAGCTTGTTTGCTGCGGTTGAGGTTGTAATTTAGAGCTGTTTTAGCTGCGTCAAGGGCCTCAAGACTTTCTTTACTATATCCTTCTAAGTTTGTAGGAATTTTAGCTAATTCTTCGCGGAGAGCATTATAATTAGCACGGAAGTAGTCTTTGTTGTGGTCTGCAAAGGCAGTCATGAGTTCAAAGATTTCCTCTTCCTTGTACTCAGCGCTTGGTCTATCTGCCCAGATTGAAAGCATACTTCCGACTGTTGGAAGATCTACTTCAGGATATTTGGTAGAAGCTAGTTGATTGAATGGTGTTTTTCCAGTATTCTCAATAGCTTTCTTGAGGAAACCACCACCATCTTCTGGTTTTTGACCGAGAATGTAGTACCAGTCACCGTTGGTATTCAAGAACTTATAACCCTTGCTTGCTAGATATTGAGGTGATGCAAGGTTGTAGCCCCACCAGCCTTTAGACCAGTAAGAAATCAATACATCTTTGTCAAATTGAACATCGTCCTTGTCCTCATAGTAGAAGCCATCGTTGAAGGCCATTGGTTGAAGCCCTCTTTCTTTAGCCATAGCAGCAAGGCTGTTAGAATAGTCTGCGAACTTGTTATAGAGTCCATACCATTTGAGGTAGTACCAACCTTGAGCGTTTGTCGCATCATTGGCATACTCATCTGTACCATAGTTGAAAATCTTTGATTTATCAGCAAAGTAATCCATATACTTACCGATAAGGGCTTTGGTAAAGTTAAGGGCTTCTTGATTTTCAAGGTCCATCGTGGTTTTTGAAACTTTATCAAAGTTGGCTTGAGGATTCGCGATGCCAAGTTTTTCCATGGCAACCAGCATAGCATCCATATGCCCTGGGCTATTAATAGCTGGAATCAGACCAATACCTTTTTCCTTAGCGTATTTAACAAGCTCTGTCACTTCTGCCTGTGTTAGTGCAGTACCGTTTGGATCGTCGTAGTAAGCTTTAGTTCCTTCGATAATAGCTTTTTTAACGTCATCACTAGCATAGGTTTTTCCGTTGGCAGTAATGGTCATATCATCGAGTAGGAAGCGAAGTCCGTCATTTCCTAGAAGGAGATGAACATCAGAATATCCGAGCTCACTGGCCTTATCTACGATGCGTTTGAGTTGGTCAAGAGTAAAGTATTTGCGTCCAGCATCGATTGAGATTACCTTGTTTTTGGCAAGTTTTTCAACCTCACGTTTAGCTTCTTCTTCTTTTTGAGCTTCTGGTGTGAAGGTCAAATTGCTGACTGCTTCTTGAAGTTTTGCAATTGCTTGGTCAATCGTGTCTTGTTGGGCACGGCTGAGGTTGCTATCAAGTGAACGGATGACTTTTGCCGCTTCGTTAACCGCTGCGACGCTTTCTGCAGTATAACGGTTAAGGTCTTTTGGTACCTCGTTAAGTGCTTTTTCTGCAGACTCATAATCAGCTGCGAAGTATTCAGCGTTAGAATTTGCGAATTGACGCATGAGTTTGAAGAGGCGTGATGGTGAATAACGTGCAGATGGAGTGTCAGCCCAAGCAGCTACCATACCACCGATGATTGGGATATCAGCTCCTTCTGTTTTTGGTACAGAAGTGATTGGTGTGTTTTTAATACCATTGAGCCCCTGATCGAGATTGTACCAGCCTTGGCCATCAGCGTTTCGTCCAAGAACGTAGTACCAAGCATCGTTAGTGTTTAGGATTTGGTGACCTTTTTCTACTAGAAGTTTAGAAGAAGCGACGTCGTAACCTCCCCAACCACCAGTCCACATTGAAACGATGATATCTTTGTCAAACGTTCCGAAGCTAGTATCACTATTGTAGTAGATACCATCATTGAAAGCCATTGGTTTTAGACCGTGCGATTTTACAATACGAGCTAGGTCATTGGCGTAGGCAATAAATTTTTCATATCCTTTTACAGGGTAGCCTTCGTTTGGATAGTATTTATCAGCTTGAAGAACGCTCCAACCTTTAGCGTTTGTTGCATCGTTGGCATATTCATCCAGTCCGATGTTGAAAATTTCAGTCTTTTTCGCGAAATAAGCAGCATATTTATCGATAAGGGCTTTTGTAAAAGCGACCGCTTGTTCGTTGTCAAGATCTACGGTACGAGCTGATTCCTTTCCAAAATAGCTAAAGTTAGGGTTTTGTATTCCCAATTCTTTCATGGCATTGAGGATTGCATCCATGTGACCAGGACTATTTACTGTCGGAATGAGACCGATACCTTTATCTTTGGCATAGTTAATCAGATCTGTCATTTGACTTTCTGTTAAGTGATTGCCGTTTGGATCGTTGTAATAATCATTTGTACCTTTTTCAATGGCACGTTTGACATCGTCACTGGCATAGGTCTTGCCGTTAGCTGTGATGCTCATATCGTCCAACATGAAGCGGAGTCCATCATTTCCGACTAATAGGTGTAAATCAGTGTAGCCATAATGTTTCGCTTTGTCAATGATTTCCTTGAGTTGTTCTGGTGAGAAATATTTACGTCCAGCATCAATAGAAACAATTTTCTTTTTAGCTAGTTTTTCATTTACAGTTGCAGCACGTTCCTTTCCTGCCTCTGTTGCCGGTTTGTCAGCCTCTGCTTTCGCTACATCTTTTTTAGCTGGTTTATCCTTGTCAGTATTTGACTCTTTAGAATCAGCCTCTTTCTTAGGGCTAGCTTCTTCTGCCTTTTTATTAGCAGTTTCTTTTTCAGCAGAAATTGGAGTTACTACTTCTGCTGTATCACTAGGAGTTGAACTAACTTCCTCTTGTGGTTTTTCTTCTGTTTTTGGAAGACTAGCTACCTTATCAGCAGCTGGAGTTTCTGTTTCTACAGTTTTTGGAGCTTCTGGTTGAAGCTCTGCTTTAGGTGTTTCCTCAGTCCGATTTTCGGATGATTGAGGGGAATCAGAAACCGTATGGATGGTCGGTTGGTTTTCTGTAGTAGTAGGAGTAACTCCATCGGCTGTAACAGCCTGTGCTTGGAAGGCGAATCCAATTAGAACAGAAGCTGCTCCTACAGCGTATTTACGAATAGAAAAACGCTGTTGTTTTTCATGTTTCATTGCAAAACCTCCTGATTGCATTGTTATATTGATAGCGTTTACATAAATCAACACCTTTATTTTATTTCTTATATTAACGAGAGTCAAGAGGAGATGACAAAAAACTATAATAAGTATAAAAAAATATAAAATTTAAACTTAAGATTTCAGATTGGTCGGAAAAGATACATATATATATCTAGTAGAATCTTTTTGGTTCTATTTCTATAAAATACTCCACAAATTATAGAATCTTCCAAAAATAGGTAAGCGCTACCTTTTTGGTGTGGTATAATAAGTATAGAAAAAGCCCAAGCGTTTAGGCTCAGGCTTTCTTCTTAGTGATCACGGTCACATGAAATGAATTTGATTTTGTAGTAATCCGCTCGTTTGTATGTTTCGCTGAATGCGAGAACTTGACCAGTAGACTCTAGTTTAGTAGTCTTGGTTTGTAAAACGGTTGGGAATTGTTCATCGACTCCGAGGACCGAAGCCGCATGTTCTGGAGTTGGAAATGCTATTTCATTGATTTCTTCAAAATGTTCATCATTCATGTGAATGTGGTAATCCAATTTGAAACGGTTATAGATAGAGCTATAATATTCAAGATTTGGATAATTTGCGTTGATGTATTGTTCTGGAATGTAAGATGTATGGTAGATGTAAACAACACCACCTGTTTCGCGAACGCGTTCAATCTTGTAGTAGAACTGATCTCCGCGTAGTCCGAGTTTTTCTAAGTAGCTTAGTTTGTTTCCACGCTCAATAGAAAGGACGGTAACTTTATCATCTTTAGTTTCAAAAACTTCTACATCTGAAAACTCTACGAGTTTATGTTTGCGTGCGCGTGAAACGAATGTACCCTTTCCTTGTTGACGGACAATATAGCCATCCTTGGCAAGGTCGTTTAAGGCGCGGACAACTGTGATAGAACTCACATCATACATTGCAATCAATTCAGCTTCAGTGTAGAATTTATCTCCACTGGCAAATTGACCAGAAATGATTTTGTTCTTTAACTCATCTTTAATATATTGATACTTTGGAATTGCCATATTTTCACCTCGATTTTCCTTCTCCGTTAAAGATTTTACCATAAAACTGGAAAGAATAGTAGCCTTTTGAATAAAAAAATTAGAATAATAGGCTATAAGGTTAATTTACATAGGAATAAATAGAAAAACCTACATTTTTATACATGGTGCTAAAATGTTGTTATGACTATAGATTACAAGATTTTTATAAGTTTTTTGTGTAAAATTTAGTGAAAAATGAAAAAAATTGTGAAAACCTATTGACAAATGCAAGATATTGAGATATATTTACTATATCAACAAATGAAAGCGTAAACTTTAGTTGTCAGAAGGTAAGAACATGACACGATTTGAGATACGAGATGATTTTTATCTCGATGGAAAATCATTTAAGATTTTATCTGGCGCCATTCATTATTTTAGGGTTCCTCCAGAAGATTGGTATCATTCGCTCTATAACTTGAAGGCTCTTGGTTTTAATACAGTAGAGACTTATGTGGCCTGGAATTTACATGAGCCTCGTGAGGGTGAGTTTCACTTTGAAGGAGCTCTGGATTTGGAGCGATTTCTTCAGACAGCACAAGATTTGGGTCTCTACGCTATCGTTCGTCCCTCTCCCTTCATCTGTGCGGAGTGGGAATTCGGTGGCTTACCAGCTTGGCTTTTAACCAAAGATATGAGGCTTCGTTCCTCAGATCCTGCCTATATTGAGGCTGTTGGTCGCTACTATGACCAGCTCTTGTCACGGTTGGTGCCACATTTGTTGGACAAGGGTGGCAATATCCTCATGATGCAGGTTGAAAATGAGTATGGTTCTTATGGAGAAGATAAGGCTTATCTGAGAGCAATTCGACAGTTGATGGAAGAGCGTGGCGTAACCTGTCCCCTCTTTACATCAGATGGTCCATGGAGAGCTACTCTGAAAGCTGGAACCTTAATCGAAGATGACCTCTTTGTAACAGGAAACTTTGGTTCTAAAGCTCCGTACAATTTTTCACAGATGCAGGAATTCTTTGATGAACATGGCAAGAAATGGCCACTCATGTGTATGGAGTTCTGGGATGGCTGGTTCAATCGTTGGAAGGAACCGATTATCACACGGGATCCGAAAGAATTAGCAGAAGCTGTTCGAGAGGTTTTGGAACAAGGCTCTATCAATCTTTACATGTTCCACGGTGGTACAAACTTTGGCTTCATGAATGGTTGCTCAGCTCGAGGGACTTTGGACCTACCACAAGTTACATCTTATGATTATGATGCCCTTCTAGATGAGGAAGGAAATCCAACTGCCAAATATCTGGCAGTCAAGAAGATGATGGCAACACATTTTCCAGAGTATCCGCAGCTGGAACCACTCTACAAAGAGAGTATGGAGTTGGATGCTATTCCACTAGTTGAAAAAGTTTCCTTGTTTGAAACCTTGGATAGCTTGTCAAGTCCAGTAGAAAGCCTCTATCCTAAAAAGATGGAGGAGTTGGGACAAAGCTATGGCTATCTACTCTATCGAACAGAAACAAACTGGGATGCAGAAGAAGAAAGACTTCGTATCATCGACGGTCGAGATAGAGCTCAGCTTTATGTCGATGGTCAGTGGGTCGAAACCCAATATCAGACAGAGATTGGGGAAGATATTTTTTATCAAGGTAAAAAGAAAGCGCTATCCAGGTTAGATATCTTGGTAGAAAATATGGGGCGTGTCAACTATGGACACAAGTTCTTAGCAGATACGCAACGTAAGGGAATTCGGACAGGGGTTTGTAAGGATTTACACTTCTTACTAAACTGGAAACACTATCCACTCCCACTAGACAATCCTGAGAAAATTGATTTTTCAAAAGGATGGACAGAAGGACAACCAGCCTTTTACGCTTATGACTTTACAGTCCAAGAGCCAAAAGATACTTACCTAGACTTGTCTGAGTTTGGTAAGGGAGTTGCCTTTGTCAATGGGCAGAACCTAGGACGTTTTTGGAACGTCGGCCCAACCCTCTCGCTTTATATTCCTCATAGCTATCTAAAGGAAGGTGCTAACCGCATCATTATCTTTGAAACAGAAGGTGAATATAAAGAAGAGATTTATTTAACTCGTAAACCTACACTAAAACACATAAAGGGGGAAAACTTATGACAATTGTAGGATGCCGTATCGATGGACGTTTGATCCACGGACAAGTAGCCAATCTATGGGCTGGAAAACTAAATGTTTCACGTATTATGGTTGTGGATGACGAAGTTGTCAACAACGACGTTGAAAAGAGTGGTTTGAAACTAGCGACACCACCAGGTGTAAAATTGAGTATTTTGCCAATTGAAAAAGCGGCAGCCAATATTCTTGCTGGTAAATACGATAGCCAACGTCTCTTTATCGTGGCTCGTAAACCAGACCGCTTCCTTGGTTTGGTCGAAGCAGGTGTACCACTTGAAACTCTCAATGTTGGGAATATGTCTCAAACACCAGAAACTCGCGCCATCACACGTTCTATCAACGTAGTGGACAAGGATGTGGAAGATTTCCACAAACTGGCAGAAAAAGGTGTTAAACTTACTGCTCAAATGGTTCCAAATGATCCAATTTCAGACTTTTTGAGCTTATTAAAATAGGAAAAAATTTTTAGGAGGTCATTGTTATGATACAATGGTGGCAAATTTTACTTCTCACTTTGTACTCAGCTTATCAAATCTGTGATGAGTTGACGATCGTTTCATCTGCAGGTTCCCCTGTATTTGCTGGTTTCATTACTGGTTTAATTATGGGAGATGTGACTACTGGTCTGCTTATCGGTGGTAACTTGCAATTGTTCGTTCTTGGGGTTGGTACCTTTGGTGGTGCTTCTCGTATTGACGCAACTTCTGGTGCGGTTCTTGCGACAGCCTTCTCTGTTTCACAAGGAATTGATACAGCACTTGCGATTACAACAATCGCTGTGCCAGTAGCAGCTCTCTTGACTTACTTCGACGTTCTTGGACGTATGACAACTACTTTCTTCGCTCACCGTGTGGATGCTGCAATCGAACGCTTTGACTATAAAGGTATCGAACGCAACTACCTACTTGGTGCGATTCCTTGGGCTTTATCTCGTGCCCTTCCAGTCTTCTTCGCGCTTGCCTTTGGTGGTGCCTTCGTACAATCAGTAGTAGACTTAGTTGAAGCCTATAAATGGGTTGCGGATGGTTTGACACTTGCAGGTCGTATGCTTCCAGGTCTTGGATTTGCAATCTTGCTTCGTTACCTTCCAGTTAAACGTAACCTTCACTACCTTGCAATGGGATTTGGTTTGACAGCTATGTTGACTGTTCTTTACTCATATGTAACAGGTCTTGGTGGCGCTGTTGCTGGTATCGTAGGTACTCTACCGAAAGATGTTGCTGAAAAAATTGGTTTCGTGAACAACTTCAAAGGTTTGTCTATGATCGGTATCTCTATCGTAGGTATCTTCCTTGCAGTGCTTCACTTCAAAAATAGCCAAAAAGTAGCTGTAGCAGCACCTTCTACACCATCAGAAAGTGGGGAAATCGAAGATGACGAATTCTAATTACAAACTTACAAAAGAAGATTTTAATCAAATCAACAAACGTAGCTTGTTTACTTTCCAATTAGGTTGGAACTACGAACGGATGCAAGCTTCTGGTTACCTTTACATGATCTTGCCTCAATTGCGTAAAATGTATGGGGATGGAACTCCTGAATTGAAAGAAATGATGAAAGTTCATACTCAATTCTTCAATACTTCACCATTCTTCCACACTATTATCGCTGGTTTTGACCTTGCCATGGAAGAAAAAGATGGTGTAGGTTCAAAAGATGCCGTTAACGGTATCAAGACAGGTTTGATGGGACCATTCGCTCCTCTTGGAGATACGATCTTTGGTTCACTTGTACCTGCGATCATGGGATCTATCGCTGCAACAATGGCTATCGCTGGCCAACCTTGGGGTATCTTCCTTTGGATTGCAGTTGCAGTAGCTTATGACATCTTCCGTTGGAAACAGTTGGAATTTGCATATAAAGAAGGGGTTAACCTTATCAACAACATGCAAAGTACTTTGACAGCTTTGATTGACGCGGCATCTGTACTTGGTGTCTTCATGATGGGTGCTCTTGTAGCAACAATGATCAACTTTGAAGTTTCTTATAAATTGCCAATCGGTGAAAAGATGATTGACTTCCAAGACATCTTGAACTCAATCTTCCCACGCTTGCTTCCAGCAATCTTTACTGCCTTTATCTTCTGGTTGCTTGGTAAGAAAGGTATGAACTCTACAAAAGCAATTGGTATCATCATTGCTCTTGCCTTAGGTCTTTCATTCATCGGTAAATTCTTACTTGGAATGGGCGCATAATTTATGGCTAAATCATTAATTTTGGTGAGTCATGGTCGTTTCTGTGAAGAGCTTAAAGGTAGCACAGAAATGATTATGGGTCCACAAGAAAATATTCATGCTGTAGCTCTTCTTCCAGAAGATGGCCCAGAAGATTTTACTGCAAAATTTGAAGCTGCTATTGAAGGATTGGATGATTTCCTAGTCTTTGCGGATCTTCTCGGTGGAACACCATGTAACGTGGTAAGCCGTTTGATCATGGAAGGTCGTGATATTGACCTTTACGCAGGGATGAATCTTCCAATGGTGATTGAATTTATCAATGCGAGCCTTACAGGCGCAGATGCAGACTATAAGAGCCGTGCTGCAGAAAGTATCGTAAAAGTAAATGATTTATTAGCTGGCTTCGATGATGATGAAGATGAATAAGATGTGACAACGTGAAAATCACAGGGAAAATAGGCGATAAGAGGATGGAGCGATGCTCCGACGATAATCGGTCTTTTTCCCAAAGATTTTAGTTGGAACTCGATTCAATAAGATGTGATATCGTGAAAATCGTTAGAGCATTTTATATAGAATATACATGGGAATGGGGCTTACTCCCATTCCCATATTTAATAGAAAAAGAGGAAATCAATGCTACATTATACAAAAGAAGACTTGCTCGAATTGGGTGCAGAAATCACTACACGTGAAATCTACCAACAGCCTGATGTATGGAAAGAAGCTTTTGAATCTTATCAAGCAAAACGTGAAGAAATTGCAGCCTTCCTACAAGGGATTGCTGATAAACATGACTATATCAAGGTTATTTTGACAGGTGCGGGGACTTCTGCTTATGTGGGAGATACCTTGGTACCTTACTTTAAGGAAGTATATGACGAACGCAAATGGAATTTCAATGCCATTGCGACAACAGATATCGTTGCCAATCCAGAAACTTATTTGAAAAAAGATGTGGCAACTGTCCTTGTGTCTTTTGCTCGTAGTGGGAACTCACCTGAAAGTGTGGCGACTGTTGATTTGGCCAAAGCCTTGGTGGATGAGCTTTATCAAGTGACGATTACTTGTGCAGCAGATGGTAAATTGGCTCTTCAAGCTCATGGAGATGACCGCAATCTTTTGCTTTTGCAACCAGCTGCTTCCAATGATGCTGGATTTGCTATGACTTCTAGCTTTACGTCTATGATGTTGACAGCTCTCTTGGTCTTTGATCCTACAGAATTTGCTGTTAAAGCTGAACGTTTTGAAGTTGTATCTAGTCTTGCCCGTAAAGTTCTAGACAATGCAGAAGATGTCAAAGAGCTTGTTGACCTCGACTTTAACCGTGTCATCTATCTAGGCGCTGGTCCTTTCTTTGGACTTGCTCATGAAGCTCAGCTCAAAATTTTGGAACTGACTGCTGGTCAAGTTGCGACTATGTATGAAAGCCCAGTCGGCTTCCGTCACGGTCCAAAATCTCTTATCAACGAAGATACAGTTGTCTTGGTCTTTGGTACAACGACAGACTACACTCGTAAGTACGACTTAGACTTGGTTCGTGAAGTTGCTGGTGATCAGATTGCTCGTCGTGTTGTGCTTTTGAGTGATCAAGCCTTTGGTCTTGAAAATGTCAAAGAAGTGCCACTTGGTTGTGGCGGTGTCTTGAATGATATTTACCGTGTCTTCCCTTACATCGTTTATGCCCAACTCTTCGCCTTATTGACTTCACTCAAGGTAGAAAATAAACCTGATACACCTTCTCCTACAGGTACCGTAAACCGTGTGGTACAAGGTGTTATCATTCACGAATATCAAAAGTAAGACAGTGTTTATGAATTCTTGACAAGAGGATTTGTAAACTATCAGATAAACCATAGATTGTCAGTAGGCTTTCTATGGTTTGTTTGCTTGAGAGAAATAGTAAAAGGAGAAGAGAATGAAAGCATACACAGAGCGTGTATTTGGAAATGTTGAGGGCAAGGATGTCTTGGCCTATCGTTTTGAGACGGATGGTGGTTACCAGCTTGAGGTCATGACTTATGGTGCGACTATCTTGCGCTATCTCACGCCTGACAAGGCTGGAAATTTTGCCAATGTTATCTTGGGTTTTGATGATTTTGATAGCTATGTAGGCAATAGCCCCAAGCATGGAGCTAGCGTAGGTCCTGTGGCAGGCCGTATTGCAGGTGCGACCTTTGAGCTTAATGGCAAGAACTATGACCTTGAAGTCAACAATGCTAGCAACTGTAACCATAGTGGTTCAACTGGTTGGGATTCTAGCTTGTTTGAACTAGTTGAAGTGAGCGACCATGGTTTGACCCTCTACACAGAGCGTACAGCTGGGACAGGAGGATTTCCTGGAAATCTCAAGATTTGGATTAGTTATCGCTTGGAAGAAACTGGTGCCTACGAAATCAGCTACAGGGTAACGACCGATCAGGATACGTTGGTCAATCCAACCAACCACAGCTATTTCAACTTGTCTGGAGATTTCACGCAGACGATTGACCGTCATGTCTTCCAACTTAACACAGAGGGCATTTACCCAATTGCTCCCGACGGTGTTCCTGCCAAAACTCCAGATGCTACTCGTGATGTGGTTAAACACATTTACAATGGTGCCTTGTTGAAGGATATCTTTGCAGAAGAAGACGAACAAATCCAGCTAGTATCTGGTTTGGACCACCCATTTGCCCTTCCTGCAGGTCATGACAATGCTGGTTTCCTTTATGACCAAAACTCAGGTCGCTTCTTGCTTTTCAAGACAGAGGCTCCATGCTTTGTAGTCTACACAGCAAACTTTGTGGATGAGAGTGTCATCATAGGAGGTCAGCCAATGGTACAGCACAATGGGATTGCACTTGAAGCGCAAGCTTTACCAGATGCCATTCACAGTGATCTCAAAGACCAAGTCATTCTTAAAGCCGGTCAAACCTTTACAAGCAAGACACGTTATGAGCTTGTTGTGAAATAAAAATTTAGAAATATGATAGGTGTTCCAGAAGTTAGGTATCTAATTTTAGGAATGCCTTTTATTATTCCCTTATTTGCATATCTATCCCTAGAATCTTTTAAAAAGTTGATGTATAATGGGAAGAGTTGTATATTTTGCTATAAATTAATATGCTAATTTAAAAATATAAAAAGAGGGGAATATGAATTTCAAAACTAGTGGAGAAAAAAGACAGAATTTCTCATTGAGAAAATTGGCAGTTGGCCTTGTATCTGTAGCAGTTGCGTGTTTCTTTTTGATGGGAACTGGCCTACAGACTGTATCTGCCCAAGAATCTCATGCCGTTAATTATACTTATGTTTTAGAGTCGGATTTGACTGATGAAGAGAAGACTCTCTTAGTTACATCCCTACCACAAGTAGCGGAAGAAACAGATGCTACCTACTATCTTGTTTATCGAGCAAATCAAGTACTACCCAACACAGGAGCTAGCTCTTCTCTAGGAACTGCTGCCTTAGTGGCAGGCCTTAGTTTATTGATTGTAGTAGTTCTTAAGGGACGTGATGGCAAGAGTAAGATTAGTCGATTCTTGTTAGTAACCAGTCTAGGAAGCCAGTTGCTGTCTCCAACTGTCCTTGCCTTGACTAGCGAAACACTAGCTGCTTATAACACTCAACTATCGGTTCAGGCAGGAGATGCCTTGCCAGCCCCGGTTGATATTCCTGGTTATACATACATAGGATATGTGAAAAATAAAGTAGACGTTGTTAAGCAATCAGATAAACAGAAGGCGCATGACAGCAAGTCTAACTTAGAAAATGTAGATAGCTCAACGATAGAGGAACAACAAGGAGGAACACCTTCTCCTATAGAGTCTCAACTACAAAAAAACAATGAAACTGTAGTGCAAGCAAAGGGGAGCCAAGAGCCGGGTCATGAGGGCGATGCCCTAGTTCAACCCGTTCAACCGACTTATACAGAACCCGTTAGCACCCAAGGAACACAAGAGTCAGGTCATGAAGGCGAGGCTCTAGTTCAACCAGTGCAACCTGCCTACACAGCCCCAATCAGTACTCAAGGTACACAAGAGTCAGGTCATGAGGGTGAGGCCCTGGTTCAACCAGCACAACCGTCTTATACAGAACCCGTTAGCACTAAAGGCACGCAAGAGCCAGGTCATGAGGGCGATGCCCTAGTTCAACCAACGCAACCAGCGTACACAGCCCCAATTAGTACCCAAGGTACGCAAGAGTCAGGTCATGAGGGTGAGGCCCTGGTTCAACCAGCACAACCGTCTTATACAGCCCCAATTAGCACCCAAGGCACACAAGAGTCGGGTCATGAGGGCGATGCCCTAGTTCAACCCGTTCAACCGACTTATACAGAACCCGTTAGCACCCAAGGTACACAAGAGTCAGGTCATGAGGGCGAGGCTCTAGTTCAACCAGCACAACCGTCTTATACAGAACCCGTTAGCACTAAAGGCACGCAAGAGTCAGGTCATGAAGGCGAATCTCTGGTTCAACCAGAATTACCGTCTTATACAGGTCCAATCAGTACTCAAGGCACACAAGAGCAGGGTCACGAGGGTGAAGCTGCTGTAGCAGAGGCTCTTCCTGAACTGCCTTTGACAAGTAATCATCGTACAGTAACAGAAACCATTCCTCATGAAACTGAAGAAATTGAAGATGCGACTATCTTAAAAAATCATCGAGAAATTGCTCAGAAAGGAAAAGACGGTTTACGGACAATCGAGTATGAAGATTATCTCGTAGATGGTAAGGTGGAAGCTAGCAAGGAAATCTCACGTACAGAAGTAGCACCAACCAAAGAGATTGTCAAGGTTGGCAGTCTTGTTAAAACCAAACCAACAGTTGAAATCACCAATCTTGTTAAAGATGAGAGCAAAAAAGCAGTAGCAGTCAACTACCGCTTAGATGACCCAACGTCTGCTTTTGTTAAGGCCAAGGCCCAAATTTTTCAAAATGGAACACTGATTAAAGAAGTGGATTTGAAAGATTTATCCGTTCAGCAAACGATTGATGGTTTGGACTACTATACTCCTTATACAATTAAGACTTACCTGACCTATAATCTAGGCCAATCTGATCAGGAAAATACAGAAGTATCAACGAAAGATTTTCAATTGGACTATAAGAAAATTGAAATCAAAGATGTGGATGAAGTGGGGCTCTATGGTAAGGAAGATGGTCACTACCGTCGCTATCTGAATTTATCAGAAGTACCAAGTGATTTGTCACCTTATTTTGTCAAAGTCAAATCAGATAAGATGAAAGAAATGTTGCTACCAGTTAGCTCTATTAAGGAAACAGAGGATGGGAAGTACAAGGTAACCGTTGCCTTCAATGAACTGGTTCAAGAGAAAGATTCAGCATACAAGGATAACTATAGCTTCACAGTTGATAAGCAAAAGCTTGCCAAGGACGGTGTCTATACTTCTTTCAAGAAACTGATTGCTGCCATGCAGGGTAATCTAGCTGGAACCTTTAAACTTGGAGCTGATATGACAGCTGATGAAGTGTCCTTAGCTAAGGGACAAACCAGCTATGTGACAGGCACTTTCACTGGTAATCTTATCGGTGCGAGTGATGGGAAGCCGTTTGCGATTTATGACCTCAAGACAGCCTTGTTTGATAACTTGACCAAGGCTACTGTGAAAGATATTGACCTTAAAGCAGTAGCGATTAAGAGTCAAGATGACACAGCCAGCCTAGCAAAAGTGGCTACTAACAGCCAGATTAGTAATGTAGCTGTAGAAGGTCAATTGTCAGGTAGCAAGTCAGTTGCAGGTTTGGTAGCCAAGGCTCAAGATACAGAAATAAGCAATAGTTCATTTACAGGTAGCATTCAGGCTAAGCATACGGATGCTTCTCCTTACTATGTGGGAGGTATAGCAGGGCTCTTATCTGGTAATAAGGCTAAGATTGATAAGGTAGCTGTTGATACAAATATTTCTAGTAATGCCCGCAACAATGACCAATTTGCTGGAGGTATTGTAGGGAAAGTTCAAAGTGGTGCTTTGGTTTCTCATGCGCTAGCAAGTGGAACCATCCTCAATACGACAACCTATCCTCGCGTCGGAGGTATAGCAGGTTCTACATGGCAAAATGGCCGTATCCATCATGTCGTTAGCATGGTCAACGCTGGAGATGGTTATGCTATCACAGGAGACCAGTACAGGGGAGCGGACATCAAAGATGCCAGCACTGCAGTAGAGAACAAGAAGGCCGATCTCTATGTGACTCCAATCACCCAAGATCAGGCTAGAGAAAAGGTCCAGTCTTATGGTATGACAGTGACACTAGACGATACAGGTCAAACGCTAAAGGACAATCAACGAAGTGTGGACTATACTCAGTTAAGTCAAGGCCAAGCTAGTCGAAAAGTTGCTTATCACAATATCGAGAAATTGATGCCTTTCTACAACAAAGAGTTAGTGGTTCACTATGGAAATCAAGTCGATCCTACTGATAAGCTTTATACTACAGAACTGCTGGATGTCGTACCAATGAAGGACAATGACATCATCACAGATATTCAGGCCAATAAAGTAGCTATCAATAAACTGATGTTGCATTTTGCTGATAATACAATCAGTTATCTGGATGTCACCTACAAAGAAAACTTCAAAAATACACAAATTGCAGAGTACAGCGTAGCAGGTAAAAACTTTATCTTTACACCAGAGGCCTTTTTATCTGACTATACGAAAGTGACTGATTGGGTCCTAGCAGATTTGCAAGGGGTCGAATATGACTCAACAGCCATGAGAAGAGTTCTGGGCATTGAGGCAGATGCGTCGCTTGATTCGCTATATTTGGACAAAGAATTTGAAAAAGTTAAATCCAATATCGGCGAACATCTCCGTAAAGTGCTAGCCATGGACAAGTCTATCAATACAATGGGAGATAGTGTAGCAACCTACATCAGTGAGAAAATCAAGAACAACAAGGAAGCTTTCTTGCTTGGTTTGACTTACCTCAATCGCTGGTACAATATCAACTACGATCACATCAATACCAAGGACCTCAATACCTATAAGTTTGACTTTGATGGCAATAGCACAGCTTCAACATTAGATACTATCATTGCCCTAGGTCAGAGCGGTATGGAAAATCTCAAAGCATCAAATAATATAAGTGCCTATGAAACAACACTGGCTGCTGCAAAAGGTCGCAAGACAGTGACGGATTTACTAGAGTCTTACAGAAAACTCTTCCTACCAACTAAAACCAATAATGAATGGTTGAAGACGAATACCAAGGCCTATATAGTAGAGAGTAAGTCAGCGATTCCAGAAGTGCGTGCTAAACAAGAGTCAGCTACACCAGATAGTAACTATACACTGGGAGTCTATGATCGTATTACGGCACCAAGTTGGAAAGTAAAAAACATGCTCCTACCTTTATTAACATTGCCAGAAGAAGATGTTTATGTGATTTCAAATCTTTCTACCTTGGCCTTTGGTGGCTACGAACGCTACCGTGACCGTGTTAATAATACAGTCTTATCAGGAGAAGAATTGCGTCAGTATGTCCGTGCTAAGGTCAACCAGTCGGCTGAATGGCAACGAGACCACTACGATATCTGGTACCACTTCCTTTCACCAGAATACAAAGAAAAACTCTTCCGTTCAGTCATGGTTTCAGATGGCTTTGGTATGAAAGATAGCAATAGCAAGTATTACTGGGCTACCCTGTCTGATAAGTCCATTGCTTCTATCTACAACTTCTTTGGACCAACTGGTAAGTGGTATGGGGAAAGCAAAGGAGCTGGAGCCTATGCCAACGGTTCTGATGTCCACTATGTCAGCGACCGCTTGTTGGATAAGTACGGAACATCTGTCTATACTCATGAAATGGTTCACAATTCTGACGGACATATTTACTTTGAAGGGAAAGGTCGTCGTGAAGGATTGGGAGCAGAGTTGTATGCCCTAGGATTGTTACAATCTGCTGACAACATAGATAAGGATGCTATTGTCTTGAACACCCTCTATAAAGGGGATAAGGATTCACCAACTCGCTTGCATACTTATGATCCGACAAGCCGCTTCACATCAGCCGTAGCCTTGCAAGAGTATGTTCACGGTATGTACGATGTCTTGTACACCTTGGACGCTATGGAAGCCAATGCCATTTTAACTAAGTCTAACGATGTTAAGAAAAAATGGTTTAGAAAAATAGAGAATTTCTACATTGAGGACAAGTACCATAAACAAACTCATGCTGGAAACTCTGTTCGTCCATTGACAGATGCTGAAGTAAGTAAACTAACCAGTCTGGATGCCTTGATTGACAATGATATCATCAACCGTCGAGCTTACCGTGATAAGAGTAACTATACTCGTAATGGCTATCATCTTATCAGCATGTTCTCACCGATTTATGCTGCCCTCAGCAATCCAAAGGGTGCGCCTGGTGACATCATGTTTAGAAAGACAGCCTACGAATTGTTGGCAGAAAAAGGTTATCAAGATGGGTTCTTACCATATGTATCCAATCAATATGCAGAAGAAGCTAAACGCAATGGGGATATTACCTATTCAGATTGGCTTAGGAAAGATGTGGGACTCATTACTGATAGCCTCGTATTGAAAAATGTCTTTGCTAATAAATACGGTTCATGGGCTGATTTCAAGAAGGATATGTTTGATCAACGTATTCGCAAGCAAGATCAGTTGAAACCAATCACCATTCAGTACGAACTTGGTGTACCAAACAGCAGCAAGGAGATTACAATTCGTTCAGCAGCCCAAATGCAAGAACTGATTAATCAAGCAGTGGCTAAAGATGTGGCTAACATTGACCGTACGACAAGCCATGCTCCTGCAAGCTGGGTACACTTATTAAAACAAAAAATCTACAATGCCTACCTACGTAGCACAGATGATTTCAGAGAATCGATTTATAAACAATAAGAAAACTCCCTCAGGCTATTCTGTCTAAGCCAGTCTATCTTGCAGATGGTCAGTCTTTGTGATAGAATAGCATAAAGTCCTTTTGAGGGGGAACTTGCTAGGAAATCCCCAAGCATTGTAACGGATGAACCACCCTCGCCTTTTTGTGAGGGTGGTTTTTCGTCTGTAAGAAGTAAATAATAGAGAAAGAGTGTATAGCATGTCGAGAATTGTCACTATCCATCCAGTCAAGGAAATCCATCGCTATGGCTTTGAGAGTACCCAGGTCTATCGAGCCCGCATAGCACGCCATCTAGGTTTGGAGTATGTCCACCTCGTTTCGAGTCCTCAGCTTCGTCCTGACTGGAAGAAAGACTTGATTAAGTTAGGATTTTTAGAAAAGGAATTGCTCTGTGTTCCGCATAGTTTTTCAGATATAGGCCATGCAGACTTATCAGTGAGACCAGAAAGTCTAACGCTAGCAGATGGAGATCAGGTGGAGCTCAATGAAGATGGCTTTGTGGCCTCTGTTACCCTAGGAGATGGCTCGGGGAGATATTACTATACCAAGGGTCCCTTCTTGTTTGAAGATTTCAAGGAAAAGGAACTTCGTTGGTATCACGAAAATGGAGAACTGGCCCTTGAAGGACGCTTTATCGATCCCTTCAAAGAACCCTCTCCTGTTACCATCTTTTACCCAGAGTATATCTATCGTATCGAGGGAGAAATCCGTTCTGAGGAGGACTTGCTGGTCAAGTTCCTAGCCAGATGGGCCCAGCAAACCGATCTCTTCATCCGTGATCAACAAATCGTTCCCAAACCCAGCCTCTGGCGTTATATGGAAAATACGGATAAAAATTATTACGAAGTCGTCCATGAAAATATTATGCGAGACTTACGCCTCGCCAATCTGCGCAAGACAAACAAATACTTGGTTGCCAGTGAAGTGTTGACTGATACATTAGCGAAACAAGGGTATGATACTAAGTTTTTACCACCAATGTTTACAGAAAAATTAGGTCGGCTAAGAAAAATCGGACCTGTTTTGGACTATTGCTTAGTGGGCCATATGGGAGAAGGCAAGAACGTTGAACTTGCCATTGAAGCCTTTATCGAACTCTACAAACGTGGCTCCAAGGCCCAGATTACCTTTTATGGTGGCACAGAGGAACGTCTAGAAGAGCTACGCAATCGCTACGACCTGCCACCAACCATTCACTTTAAAGGTATCGTTGACGAGGTTCCTTATCATCTCCACCAATGCTATCTGTCGGCAAGTTACACAGAATTATTTGCCAATGCCTGTGTCGAAGCCCTCAATCGAGGTTTGCTGGCTTTGTTATCAGATGTGGAGATTGCCCATCGTTTCTATGCTGGCCAGTCCAATGCCATCAACTTGTTTAAAACCAAATCAGAGTTGATTCAAAAGATAGAAGAGATGGAAGAGCCTGATTTTTATCTATCGAATGAAAAAAATCTAGCCTTAGCCTCTCGCTATTCTCTGGAAAAAGTAGCTCAAATATACAGAGAACTATTAGATAGGAACTTCTAGGATGTTGGGAATTCTAGTCACCCTATTGCTCTATTTCTACTTGATTTCCTGGATTGCCTATTGGAAAAAAGGGAGCGAAGAGGACTATTATCAGGTTAAGAAAGCTGTTCCAGTGACAGTTTTGGCCTTCCTCAGTCTTTGCGACCTTACTCAGCCCCATTTCCTTTCTGACTCTGGTGGGGAATGCCTATACAGGTAGGTCCTATCTCTGGTTTGCCCAGTGTGGCATCTTTCTAGCCATTCCACTAGCTCATCGCTATTTTCTGCCCCTCTATCAAAAGGGAAACTATGAGACAGCCTATCATCTTTTAGAGGATAAGTTTCAATCGGCTGGCATTCGTTCACTGGCTTCAGGACTTTTCATCCTCTACCAGTTGGGGCGAATAGCAGTGGTGACCTACTTGTTGGAGCCCTTTATCCCTATCAATTAGCTGGTCTTGTCAGGTTTACTCCTTCTTTTGACGGTCTATTATCTGGCAAGGGGTGGTCTCTGGGTTGTGCTGTGGACGGACTTCTTTCAAGGCTTGGTCCTACTGGCTATATTGGCCCTCTTTCTACCAAGAATTGCCCAATCTGGTTTAGTCGTGAATAGCAGTCAACAGCTATCTCACTTTGCAGAGACTCTGGATGGGAAGATGGTCTTTATCTTAGTTGCAGGAGCAGGTTTTAGTAGCTTGTTTTCCTACGTTTCTTCGCAGGATATCGTCCAACGTTTTAATAGCAAAATAGGGCGTCAGAAGATTGGAAAAATCTTATGGCTACAGGGACTCTTGTCCTTTGGGATTGCTAGTCTACTCTATCTGATTGGCTGCTTGATTCGTCAGGAAAATTTCGCTACCAGATCGACCAATCCTGTCCTCATTGCTTACGCTCGGGAGAGTCTGGCACCTTGGTTTGGTAGTTTCATCATGCTGGCTCTCTTGGCAGCAGGTCAATCCACAGTTTCTTCTAGTATGAATGCAATCGTGACCTGCTTGAAGTTGGATTTCGCTTGGACAAAAATTCGCTGGTCGCCAAGCCTCCTATCCTTTGTCTTAGCAGGTCTGTCCTGGCTCCTCTGCCTCTTACTCATGAGTGCAGAAATCTACTCCATCTACGAATGGATTAACGGCTTTATGGGTCTGACTTTAGGTGTGATTGGCGGTTTGTACCTCTTGGTCTTACTCCTCAAAAAACCGAGTTTACAACTAGCTAAAATCTATCTGGTCTTTAGTCTAGGAGCCTTGGTCCTCTATCATTACAGTGGTTTCTTTGCCAACCCAAATCCTTGGTTAAATAGCATCATTACTACTTTATCTGCTCTTTTTATCTCATTTCTAGGAAGACTATATGAAAGCAACATCTAAACCCATAGCCGTCATTTTGATCCGTTCGGGTTCACGCGGCTTAGTGGATAAAAATATCAAACCGCTTGCAGGCAAACCCTTGGTTTTCTATACCATAGAAGTCGCTCTAGCCTCCAAGCTATTTAGTGATATCTGGATATCCTCAGACTCACTAGCCTATCTAGAACTCTGTTGTCAAGCCTATCCAGAGATTCGTTGTGTCCACAGACCAAAAGAATTGGCCTTGGCAACAACCTCTAGCTTAGAAACCTTACGCGACTTTTTACAGCCCTTTGAGGAAGAGCAGGTCTTTGTCAATCTACAGGTGACCTCACCCCTGAGAGAGGTAGAGCATCTTATCGAGTCCTATCAGCTCTACTGTCAGTCTGGAGCCGATCATTTGATTTCCTGTGTCAAGGCAGACAAGAGTCGTAGTCTTTTCTTGCAGCTAGGGGAGTCACCTTTTATCCGTCCGCCTCAGGTTTCTAAGCACTATGCTCGGCAAAAAGAGCCTGTCTATTACTATCCCAACGGTAGTATCTGGATTTCTCGCAAGGACCTCTACCTACGAGATGAGACCTTTTACACAGATAAGACAGTAGCCTATGAAATGCCCAAACTCTATTCTTATGATATCGACGATGCCTTGGACTTTGAAGTCGTTGAGACCTTGCTGCACCATCACCACCTAGGAGAATCAAAGAGATGAAACACCTCATCATTGCTACAACGCCCTTGCAGGCTAAAATAGCCCAGCATATCAAGAGACTCTATCCTGATCAGGACTTTGTCAGTCTTTATGTCAGTCCTGTCAAAAATGCTCGTCAGGAGCATTATGCTAAGGATTTTGACCATATTCACTATCCTCAGACGGCAGAGGACTTGGTTCAGATTTGTCAGGAGCTAGCTGGCGACTATGACACCATTTTTTATGCTAGTTTTGACAATAGCTTGATTCTGGACTTGGTTGCTAGCTCTACTTACCAACACCTTATGAGTTTCGATGATGGCTATGCGGATATTTACCCCTTGGGTATGTATGCTTGGCCTCTCCAACCAAGTCAGGTGGGCTCTTTGGGCTTGACCAGAGATGACTTGATTGAGCGGACGGAAAAGCACTATACCCTCTATAGCAGTGATTACCATGTCGTGGCTAGAGAAAAGCTAGTATATCTGGAGCATTTTTTTGACCTGCCACAAGCACCCGTTTCAAATGGCAAGACAGTCAAGGTTCTGCTGGGGCAAAAGTTCTCTGAAGAGGACGATCAGATCTCCATCCGCTTTATCAGTACCTATGCCAAGGCCTTGGCCATTGACCTCTATCTACCCCATCCCAAGGAAACCTTCACTATCCCTGATGTGACCTACTTGGAGACGGAGCTGATCTTTGAAGATGTCCTAGCCCAACTCTTTCAAGAATACGAGTTCGTTCATGTCTATCATTTTACCTCATCAGTCAGCCTGCACTTGAAAGACCTTCCCCATGTGACCATTACAGGCATTTCCCTCCCCTACTATGAGGACCGTCAAAAAGAATTGCGACGCTTGGGCTGTCAGTTTGAAAGGGTTTCACTTGGCTGGTAGCATAAATGTATATTTTAAAATATGTAAATCCATACGCTATATGGATTTTTTATATATAAATATAGCAAAAAACTATAGTTTGAATGATCAAAAAGTATTCAAATTCCTTGTATAAGAGGTTTTAAAGTGTTAAAATTAAGTGTCTAATTTTGAAGTTTTCAAGCAAGTATTAGCATAATAACAGCTTAAAAATAAAAATTATACAATAAAAAAAGGATGATGAAGATGTTTATAAATAAAAAAGAAAAATTTTCCATTCGTAAGTTTAAAGACGGTCGTTCAGACTCAGTCAAAATCGGTACAGTCGGTCTGATTGTCGGTGCAGCCCTTGCAATGGCAGGACAACCCCATATTGCAGAAGCAGCGATGACAGAAAACAGCGACAACACAACAACGATCTCAAATGATAAGGGGTCAGTAATTGTAGATACAGCTAATATTGAGAACCCAGATGCAGGTAGGGCATTTTCAACTGATCCAACTGCAGAGGGAACAAATACAATTACTAAAACTGGAAAAGTAGACTACAAATATGTAACTGCTGAGGGTAATACTGTATTAGAAGAAAACAAAAACCAAAACTCTGGTGCTGATAAAACGATTGAAACACCATACGATGTATACGGTAAATCAGGAGAAGTTTTCAAAGGAACTACAGGTGGTGATGCAGAAGCTAGCGACCTAAACGACGCTAAAGAAAATGGTAAGAAAGAAACAATCGAAAAAGATGGGAAGACTTACCACCTAATCGGAGAACCTAAGGTTGAAACTACTGGAAACGGTGGAGGAGTGTACTCTGACACAACTCTAGGTGATGTAACTGCGAAATTGACTCCAGAAGGGTTAAGTAACGCAGAAGGTAAAATCACTTATGATACTGTAAAACCTGGTGGAAAAGCTTGGATTGTTGAACAAACAGGAAAAGGAACATATGGTAAATATGTACAAGCTGATTCAGGTGCGATCACTTCTGATGCTAAGATGATAGAAGCTTTCAAAGCTGGAGAAGCAACAGCAAAAAACTTCACTTCAGCTAACGTAACAGCTGATGGTGGAATCAAAGAAGGTGATTATGTTTTCGTCCTTGAGAAAAATACCTATGTAACAGCTAAAACTGAGAGTTTCTCTTTAACAGCACAGATACAATTGTCATCTAGTGATAATGTAGCAGATGATAAAGATGGAACTGGGGCTACTTTAAATAGAACATATGCAATGGTACAAAACTTTAAAGCGGCTCCAGATACTTTAACAGGAGAAGCAAACAAAACTCTTGTAAAAAACTATCTTGCATATCTTCAAGAAAAAGGATTTGAAGATAACCTCCTTAATTTCAAACGATATATTACTTTAGGAATGGCGGCAAAAACTGGTGGTCCTCTGGAGATTAGTGCTGATAAGGGAGATCAAGTTGATGATAAAGGAAGACCTACAAGTGATATAACAGCTGATATAGCAAGCGTTACTGATCAAGAAACAAGTACTTTAGAAGATAGTAGTGATTTTCTTCTTAAATTTTCTGATCCTTCGCCGGAAGTTGAAGAGTATTCTTACCGTGACGAAATCACTCCTCTTCGTGCATACCGTTTAGCAAGTGGTACTACAACAATCACTTACACTTATGCAGAAGAAAAAACTCGTGAAATCGAGAAAAAAGGTTCTGTAGTCGTTAACTACCAAACAGAAGACGGAACAGAATTAAAATCTCCTTACACTGATACTCCTGAAACAGTAGCTGAAGTAGTAACTGAGAAATACTATGTTGATGCTGATGGGAATGATGTAATTGTAAGTAGTACTACAGCTTCTAAAAACGTACCTTACAACACTAAAGAAAATGAAACTGAAAAACCTCAAAAACTTACAGATGCACAAGGAAATGTTTACTACCTAAACGAAGCAAACACAATGACATCTGTAAATGGTACAGAAACTACATCACCAGCTGAAACAGGAACAGTAGTAGAAGGTGTTACAAAAGTAACTTACATCTATGAAAAAGCTGGATCAGTAATCGTTAACTACAAAACTGAAGATGGAACTCCACTTGCAGGAACAGTAGTAGACGAAGATGGAGCTGGTAAAACTGTAGAATCAGGTGCAAAAGACATTGATAATGGTAAACCAGGTACAGCTTATAACACTGCCGATAACGGAATGAAACCAACTCGTATTAAAACTGCAGAAGGCAAAGTATACGAATTAGTTCCAGACTTAACTGAAGGTGAAGAAACAGGTGAGGTTGAATCAGGAACAACTAAAGAAGTAACCTACGTTTACAAAGAAGTTAAAGGTAATGTAGTTGTTAAGTACGAAGATACTGAAGGTAACACACTTGCTGATGACGAAAAAGATGAAACAGATGCTTCTCTAAATGTTAAATACGATACAGCTGACCACAAAAAAGAATCTATCGAGAAAGATGGTGTTAAATATTACTTAACAGCTAAAGAACTGAAAGATGGTTCTAAACCAGCTACTGGAGACGTAGTAGAAGGAACAACTACAGTAACTTACGTTTACGAAAAAGCTGGATCAGTAATCGTTAACTACCAAACAGAAGACGGAACTCCATTAACAGGTACTGCAGATGGTGCAAATGTAGCTTCAGGTGCTAAAGACACTACAGACGCTAAAGCAGGAACTGACTACAACACTGCAGACAACGGAATGAAACCAAACCGTATTACAACTGCAGAAGGTAAAGTATACGAATTAGTACCAACAGCAACTAAAGGTGAAGAAACTGGTAAAGTTGTTGCAGGTGAAACGAAAGAAGTAACCTACGTTTATAAAGAAGTAAAAGGTAATGTTGTCGTTAAGTATGAAGATACTGAAGGTAACGTAATCGCAGAAGACGAAAAAGACGAAACAGATGCTTCTCTAAACGTTAAATACGACACAGCAGACCACAAAAAAGCTGAAATCACCAAAGACGGTGTTAAATACTACCTAACAGCTAAAGAATTGAAAGATGATTCTAAACCAGCCACTGGAGACGTAGTAGAAGGAACAACTACAGTAACTTATGTTTATGAAAAAGCTGGACAAGTAGTCGTTAACTATCAAACAGAAGATGGAACTCCATTAGTAGGTGTTGACCCAGCTGGTGCAAATGTAGCTTCAGGTGCTAAAGACACTGTAGATGGAAAACCAGGATCAGATTATGATACTTCTGATAACGGAATGAAACCAGCTCGTATCACAACTGCAGAAGGCAAAGTATACGAATTAGTACCAACAGCAACTAAAGGTGAAGAAACTGGTAAAGTTGTTGCTGGAGAAACTAAAGAAGTAACATACGTTTATAAAGAAGTAACTGGTGATGTAGTAGTTCACTATGTTGACACAGAAGGTAACAAAATCGCAGCTGATAAAGACGACCTTAAAGGTGCATCTCTAAGCGAAAAATATGATACTGCTGTTGATAACAAACCAGAAAAAATCACTGCAGAAGACGGAACTGTATACTACATTACAAAAGCTGGTCTTAAAGATGATTCTAAACCAGAAACTGGAAACGTAGTTGAAGGTAAAACTGATGTAACTTACGTTTATGAAAAAGCTGGATCAGTAATCGTTAATTACCAAACAGAAGACGGAACTCCATTAGTAGGAACTGCAGACGGTAAAGATATTGCTTCAGGTGCTAAAGATACTGACAATGGAAAACCAGGTTCTGAATACAACACTGCAGATAACGGAATGAAACCAACTCGTATCACAACTGCAGAAGGAAAAGTATACGAACTAGTCCCAGCATCAACTAAAGGTGATGAAACAGGTACTGTAGAATCAGGTCAAACTAAAGAAGTAACATACATTTATAAAGAAGTAAAAGGTAATGTAGTAGTTCACTATACAGATGAGGCAGGAAACAAAATTGCTGAAGATGCTAAAGATACAACAGATGGATCAATTAGCACACCATATGATACTTCTGATAACGGAATGAAACCAGAACGTATTACGACTCCAGAAGGCAAAGTTTACCAATTAGTACCAACAGCAACTCAAGGTGCTGAAACTGGTAAGGTTACTGAAGGAACTACAGAAGTAACCTATGTTTATAAAGAAGTAACTGGAGATGTAGTCGTTCACTACGTTGATACAGAAGGTAACGTAATTGCGGAAGATAAAGAAGATACGAAAGGTGCTTCTCTAAACGCTAAATACGATACAACTGACAACAAACCAGAGAAAATCGAAAAAGACGGAACTGTTTACTACTTAACAGAAAAAGCTCTTAAAGATGACTCTAAACCAGAAAACGGAGACGTAGTAGAAGGTAAAACAGAAGTAACATACGTTTACGAAAAAGCTGGACAAGTAGTCGTTCATTACACTGACGAAAAAGGTAACACTATTCAAGCAGATGCTGTTGATACAAAAGACGGTAAACCAAACTCAGACTACAACACTGCTGATAACGGAATGAAACCAAACCGTATCACTACTCCAGAAGGTAAAGTATACGAATTAATCCCTCAGTCAACTAAAGGTGATGAAACAGGTAAAGTTAAAGCTGGAGAAACGACAGAAGTAACTTACGTCTACAAAGAAATCACTGGTAATGTCGTCGTTCACTACGTTGATACAGAAGGAAACACACTTGCTGAAGATACGAAAGATGTAGAAAATGGATCACTAAGTGAGAAATATGACACAACTGACAACAAACCAGCTAAACTTGAAAAAGCTGGACAAGTTTACTACTTGACAGCTAAAGAATTGAAAGACGGTTCTAAGCCAGAAAACGGTGCTGTTGTAGAAGGAACTACAGAAATCACTTATGTATACGAAAAAGCAGGAAACGTTCTTGTTCATTACGTAGACGAAGCTGGAAACACTCTTCAAGCAGATGCTGTTGATACAAAAGATGGTCAACCAGGAGCTAAATACGATACTTCTGATAACGATATGAAACCAACTCGTATCACTACTCCAGAAGGAAAAGTATATGAACTCGTACCAGCATCAACTAAAGGTAACGAAACTGGTGATGTTGAAGCAGGTAAGACTACAGAAGTAACATATATCTACAAAGAAGTGAAAGGAAACGTCGTCGTTCACTATGTAGACGAAGCTGGAAACACAATCGCAGAAGACATTAAAGATACGACTGATGGATCTGTAAGCTCAGCATATGACACAAGTGACAACAAACCAGCTACAATCACTACAAAAGATGGTAAAGTATATGTACTTGTACCAACTTCAACTAAGGGTGAAGAGTCTGGTAAAGTAACAGAAGGAACAACAGAAGTTACTTACGTTTATAAAGAAGTAACTGGAGATGTAGTAGTTCACTACGTTGACACAGAAGGTAACGTGATTGCTGAAGATAAAGAAGATACTAAAGGTGCTTCTCTAAACGCTAAATACGATACAACTGACAATAAACCAGCAACAATCGAAAAAGATGGTGTTAAATATTACTTAACAGAAAAAGCTGTTAAAGACGATTCTAAACCTGAAACAGGAGATGTAGTAGAAGGTAAAACTGAAGTAACTTACGTTTACGAAAAAGCAGGACAAGTAGTAGTTCACTATGTAGACGAAGCTGGAAACACAATCCAAACTGACGCTGTTGATACCAAAGACGGTAAACCAGGAGCTGCTTACAACACTACTGATAATGATATGAAACCAACTCGTATTACAACTGCAGAAGGAAGAGTATACGAATTAGTACCAGCATCAACTAAAGGTAACGAAAACGGAAGTGTTGAAGCAGGTAAAACAACAGAAGTAACATATGTGTACAAAGAAATTAAAGGAAACGTAGTCGTTCATTATGTAGACGAAGCGGGTAACACAATCGCAGAAGACGTTAAAGATACTACAGACGGATCAGTAAGCTCAGCATATGACACAACTGACAACAAACCAGCTACAATCACTACGAAAGATGGAAAACTATACGTATTAGTACCAACTTCAACTAAAGGTGATGAAAATGGTAAAGTAACAGAAGGAACAACAGAAGTAACTTACGTTTATAAAGAAGTCAAAGAAGGTACTACAAATGGAGGCTCACTCACTCCATCTCAACCAGGTTCTCCATCAACACCTTCAACAAACCCAACAAGTCCGGTGAAACCGACAGACCCAAGTCAACCAACAACACCGGCTAACCCAGCAACCCCAGCAACCCCAGCTGCCCCAGCTAACCCAGCAACACCGGTTGCTCCGGCTAATCCAACTAACCCAACAACACCGGCTAACCCAGCAACTCCAACGATGCCATCAGCACCAGTAAATGGTAAAGCACCACAAGCTCCAGTAGCTCCATCAGAAGCTAAAGGACAAGCTGAACTTCCTAATACTGGTACAGAAGACCATGCTAGCCTAGCAGCACTTGGACTTTTAGGTGTCTTGAGCGGATTTGGGCTTGTTGCTCGTAAGAAAAAAGAAGACTAAATTTAATTAGATTTTCTGATAAGAATAAGGAGTAGGATATCATATCCGCTCCTTTTTCTATGTAAATTATGAAGTAATTTTTAATCTTTTTTTGAAAGTTGTTATAGAGTTGTTAATCATATTTCTGAATCTATTAATTATCTTTGCTTTTTTATATATTTATATCAATTAAAATATCGAATTGCTTGACATAATGAATAGATAGAGTTATTATGTTTATTATACAATAGGTGAAGTCGGGACTTTTCTTGGGATCAATTTGAGGGTCTTACTGACTTTTCTTGATGTAAATAAAATATAAGCAAAGGAGTAGTAATGTACTCACGAACAAAAAAATATCATGGACAAAAAGTTCAACGATTTTCAATCCGAAAGTATAGTTTCGGTGCAGCGTCGGTAGCAATTGCTGCGCTTATGATGTTTGGAGGTGGAGCCACTGCAAAAGCTGATACTATTCAAGGAAACGATGCAAGAACGAGCTCAAATTTGTCTAATCCACAGTCGTCGCCATCTCAAGAAAACTTAAATCACGAAGAGAATGTTGCGAGCCCTGATACCAAGAAAGAAGAAATTCCTTCTAAAGATCCAGTTTCTAAACCAGTAGTAACTTCAGCTGAAGCTGTAGTTAATGAAGATAAGCTAGCACCAGAAAATATTGCAAAGGTAGACTTTAGTAAGTTGTTGGAAGCGATTTCACGTATTCAATCAGCTATTGATAAAGTTGAAGTTAGTGCTAAAACGTCAAAAACTATTGAGGATGCCAAGACAGCACTACTAGAAGCTCAAGCTTTATCAGCAAATGATAAAGCAACTCAGGCAGAGGTAGATAAAACTGTTGCAAGATTAGGAGAAAAGGCTTTTGTAATTGAGAGCATGCCAAAAGTGTCTCCTGCTGTAGAAGATAAATCAGAAACAGAAGCTAAAGTAGAAAAAACAAATAAAAACCAAGATCCACGAAACGGAAAAGCAATTCCTGGTAAAGGGGAAAGTGGGTTTAGAGCGACTCCTACTGGTGTAGGAGAACAAGCAGCAGAAGGTCCTACTAGTAATAATAAAAGAGGGGTAGGAGCTAACCCAGTAGATAACGTTATTTCAAGTTTGAAAAATCAATTTGGAGATATTGATTTTAATACTCCAGATGTTGAAACAAAATCTGCTACTGTTGAAAATCAATATTCAAGAAATAGTACTAGTTCTCCAAATCCAGCTCCAGTAAAACTTGGTAAAATTACTTATAATTGGAAAGAAAAGAGAATTGAAAATGAAATTGATGGATGGAAAATAGAAGGGACAAATAATTATGTAACAGCGATTAAACCAGAAGCTCCAACAGAAGTTGCAGCGGATAGACCTGCTGGATTTGATCCGAAACCATCTAAAGTTTACGATAATAATGGAAGTATTGACAGACAATACAATGATACTCCTGTTCCAGGAAATCCATTAGCACCTAATAAAGCTAATCAAAACTATGCAAATGGTGTTAACTACTCAAGTGTACCTGGTGTTCCTTTAAATAATGCAGCACATTCAGCTGTAGGGAAAGATTATTATATTCAATTAAATAAGAAAGGTACACAAATTTCGAAAGAATTTAATGTTAATCCGAACTCTAGATTATACCTAAGTGTTCTAACAGGTGGTGCCTATGGGAATATGGGTACTGCTGGTACTGGTGAAAAAGTAGAAATTACAGTTAGAGATGCAGATACAGGTGAAGTTTTAACAACACTGAAAGATGCGAATAATAATAGTGAAACAACACACGTTTCAACTCCGTATGGTGATGGAGGGAATGGTAATGGTTTCGGATTCTGGAGAACGATTATCAATACTCCAAATACTACTAAGAAAATTAAAGTAACCATTAAAGCATTAGAGGATGGTCCCGCATTTAATAAAACTTATCCAGTAAAAGGAAAAACAGAAATTGAAGATGGATACTTTGTTGGTGGAGTTAACTTAACTGTTGGTGCTGCTTTAGAAATGACGACAGATGTTGTTCGTAATAATACCACGTCCGCTTATGGAGAAGATACTCTCTATAAAGACAAAGAATCAGGTCAATTAAAAGTTACTGTGAAAAACGTTGGTGGGTTACCAACGTACGGCGCTTATGAATACACAATTAAAATTCCTGAAGGTGTAGAATTAAAAGATTCAGTTAAAAAAGCGAATGCATGGAATTGGCCTGGTCCTTACCAAGTCGTATCGTATGATGAAGCTACAAGAACGCTTAGATTGAAATTCAATGCAGGGGATTCAGATCCAGCAAAGAATGGGACAAGAACATTCGGTATTGATTTCACAACGGCAAAAAATTTCAAAGGGACAGCTACTTTTAAGGTAACTGCAGAAATTAAAGAAGGATTTACAGATTTACAAGGAAACAGAGTATTAGAAAATACAGGTGTTGTAAATCCAAATAGTCCATATAGAAATACATTCAATGCTCTAGGAAATACAGACAATCCAGATTACTACTACAACAAAACAATTTACATCGATACGATTAAACCAGTAACTCCTACTGTGGAACCAGTTCATACTGATAGCATTAATGGAGAAAAAACTGATAAAAATCAACCAACAGAATTATTAATTTCTGTCCCAACAGAAAAAGATACTAATTTAACAGATGTACCTAGAGAAAAACAAGATATCGCTGACAATGATAGAAACAATGGAACGGACCGTGATGCTGATACTGAGGTAGACAATATTAAAGAAGCTATTGGTGGAGTAACTTCAATGAAAGTTACGTTACCAAATAGTAAAACTCCAATTACTTTAAATAAAAAAGAAGACGGTTGGTATATTGGTGAAACAAAAGTTGAAGTACGCGATGGTAAATTAGTTGTACCAGTTCCAAAAGGGACAGATTTGACAGAAGCGAATGAGACAACAAATCCTGACAAACGTATCAAAGTTACTGTGCTTGATAAAGCAGGTAACGAATCAGATCCAGCTTATGCTAATGTTCTAAACGAAGCTCCAACAGTAGCAGTTGAGAAAAAAGACTTATATGTTTATAAAACTAAAGAAGCTGACAAATGGAACAATGCTAAAGTTTTAGAAAAAGCGAAACCATCTGCAACTGACTTAGAAGATGATCGTGATGGGGTTGATTCTACTAAACCAACAATTGCAGTAAGTGATGCAGGTAATCTAGATACAACTAAAGTTGGAGATTACACTGTAAAAGTTCAATCAACTGATAGTGAAGGTAAGAAATCAACAGAAACAAATGTCACTGTTCATGTCTTAGACTTAATTAAAGTAGACCCTACAGTAACAACTGATCCAACAAATCCAAGCACAACAGCTCCAGTATCTCCAAAAACAGCAGATACACCTGTAAAAGAAGGAGATGAAAACCTTGGTAAATATCCAGCAGGAGTTACTCGTGAGGACTTAGTTAAAGAGGTTACACGTACAATTAAGTATCTAAAAGAAGAAGATGCAAACAAAGATAATGCTACTCCTTTATATGCTGAAAAGGTGCAAAAAGTAACTTACAAACGTACAGCAACAGTTAATCCTGAAACAAAAGAAGTAACTTACTCTGATTGGGAAGTTTACAATGAAGCGGATAAACTAACTGATGCTAAAGCAGATGGTACTAATGGTAAGTATAACTCAGTTGAATCTCCAGTTATTAATAATTATTTATTAGTGGATAATGCGGATAAACTTGTTCCAGAAAAAGATGCTCCTAAGCCAGCACAAAATGGAACAGCAACTTCTGAAGTGAAGAAAGTTCTTTATAAAGAAATTGGTTCATTTGTACCTAACTATCCAGCAGGTAAGAAACCACAAGGAGCACCAGATAAGATTTCTTATCCAAATAACCCGACTGATCCAACAGTTCCAGGTGATTTTAGCACGATAACAATTCCATATGTTCCAGGTTATACTCCAGTATATAATGGACAAGAATTGACACCGAAAAATCCAAATGATCCAACTCAAGGCTATAAAGTTCCAGATGGATTTACACCAACGGATAAATTTGGGGAATCACCAATTACATATACACCTTCTACTCAAACAGCTAAAGTAGTGATTGAGAAGAAAGTAGATGGAGCCGCAAATGAAGTAGTTTCTAGCTTTGATTTAACAGGAAAATCTGGTTCAGAATTACCAGCAAGTACAGATGTTGAAAACAAAATCAAAGAACTTAAGAATCAAGGTTATGAAGTAGAAAGTGATGAATACCATATTCAAGATAATCATCATCCAATTTTTGATGACAAGGAAGATATTAACCCAACAGATGGTTCATCAGCACCTTCTCAAACATTTAAAATTGTGGTTAAACCTAGAATCATTGAAGTACCTTCATCAACACCACATGAAAAAGATAGTCCAGTAGATCCAAATGGGGATACACCAGAACTTAAATGGCCTGAGGGATTAGCTGAATCTGACTTGAATACAACAGCTAAACGTGTGATTTCATATGTGAAGAAAGATTCAGATACAGCAGCTGAAGAAAAAGCTAAGGATGATACTGTTCAAACGGTGCCATTCACAAGAAAAGCAACCGTTAATCTTGTCACAAAAGAAGTAAGCTATACTGATTGGGAAAGTCCAAATAAAACATGGGATAAAGTTGGAGTAGATGTTTTACCAGGATATATTGCTGATAAAAAAGAAATTCCAGCTAAAGAAGCAGCAACCCCTGCAAAAGATACAAAAGTAATCCCTGATGAAACGGATAAAGTTACTTATACGAAGATTGGAAGCTGGATTCCTGTTGATCCAACCACTGGTAAGGATGGAGATCCGATTCCATTCCCTAACGATCCAAATGATCCAACCAAGACTGGTGAAATTACGCAAATTATTCCTCATAAAGATGGATATACTCCAAAAGATGGAAATGGAACACCATTAGAACCAGTAAATCCTGCTAAACCAGAAGAAGGATATAAACCACCAAAAATTACGGATCCAAAAGCAAATATCAAGATTACCTATGATAAAGACGATCAAAAAGCAAAAGTAAAATTTGTTTCAGTAGATGATGAAGGTGTTGAAACACCATTAGATACGAAATATAATATTGATGATCTTGCTGGTAAATCAGGAGATAAAATTCCAGAAGAAAAAGTTCAAGCGCGTGTTGATGTTTTGAAATCTATGGGATATGATGTTGTAGATAATCCATTTGATCAGGATCCAACGTTTGATACTAAGAAAGAAATAGATCAAGAGTTTACAATTAAAGTTAAACCACAAGTTTCAACTGCAAAACCTGTTTATGTAGTAGAGGGAGATAAGCCATCTTCAGAAAAATTAAAAGATGCGGTTACTACTAAAGGAAATGAGAAAACAGTAGATGAAACTAAACTTCCTGATACAACTGATAAAGTTGGGGATGACACATTAACAGCTCCTGTGACAGTGACATACGGTTCAGGGGATAATAAACGTGAAGAAACTGTTAATGTACCGATTAAAGTTGTTGCAGGATATCCACAAATTGTCCCAGTAAGTGCAGACAAAAAACAACCGTCTCCGGAAGATAATATTGACCCAGCAGACTATCCAGACGATGCTACATATGAGTACAAAGAAGAAGTTGATACAACAACACCTGGAGATAAGAAAGTAACTGTAGTGGTTAAACAGGGGGATAAAGTACTTGTAGAAGTACCTGCAACTGTTCGTGTAGTTGATAGCACTCCACAATTTGTTGTAGCTGATAAATCCAAACCACAACCAGATGCTAAATCAAGTATCACTCCAGAAGAATATCCAGAGGGAACAACCTTTGAGTATAAAGAACCGGTTGATACAACAACAGCGGGTGAAAAAGATGTAGTCGTTGTAGCGAAATTAGATGGAGATACTTTAGTAGAAGTACCAGCTAAAGTAGTGGTAGTAAGCCCTGAGACACAATATGTATTTGAAGACCCTGCCAAACCACAACCAGATGCAAGTGAAAGTATTAACCCTGAGCAATATCCAGAAGGAACAACCTTTGAGTATAAAGAACCAGTTGATACAACAACACCTGGAGACAAGAAGGTAACAGTAGTTGCTAAGAATGGTGAAGACAAACTTGTAGAAGTACCTGCAGTTGTGAAAGTATTACCAGTTGTTAAACCAACGGGAGTAACAGTACTTAAAGATAGCACAGATTTAGAAACAATGGTTAAAGCAAAAGCTCAAGAAGTAGTGGATGCATTACCAAAAGATAATATTCCTGCAGGTGTAACAGTAACTGTTAAAGAAGTGAAAGAAAAACCTGAAACAACTGCTACAGGAGAACAAAAACCAGCTAAGGTAGTTATTGAATATACTGATGAAAAAGGAAACGTTATTGGTACTAAAGAAGTAGAAGTCCCAGTAACAGTAGTTGGATCAACAACTAAACGAGTAGTCGTGTTTGAAGGTGATAAACCAACGAAAGCTGAAGATGCCGTAACACCAGGACAAGGCGGGACAGTTGGTAAACCAACAACATTACCAGAAACAACTGGAAAAGCAGGAACTACAGATGTAACAGTCGAAGTTCCAGTAACTTACGAAGGAATTAAAGATCCAGAGAAAGTAATAGTACCAGTAACAGTATTGCCAGTTGCTAAAGGTGAAGTAACAGTACCAAAAGGTGAAACTACAGATAAAGTTAAAGAAGTAGCTAAAGCTAAAGCGGAAGAAGTAGCAAACTCAGCAGATTTCAAAGCTAAATTACCAGATGGTGCCAAAGATGTAGAAGTTGGAGCGATTACAGAAGAAGTGCTTGCAATCATTACATCGGAAGCAGGAACAAACAAAGGAACTGTAAAAGTCCCAGTAACCTATACAGTAGATGGCGTTAAGTATACAAAAGATGCAGAAATTACTGTAAATGTCGTTGGTTCAAATGCTGATCAAGTATACGTTGTTGAAGGCGACAAACCTGAAATAGCTAAAGTAAAAGATGCAGTAACACCAGGACAAGGTGGAACAGTACAAGATCCAACAGAAGCTGATTTACCAGATACAAAGGATAAAGTTGGAGCAACCGATGTAACAGTACCAACTAAAGTTAAGTATGCAAATGGTGAAGAGACAGTAAAAGTCCCAGTGACAGTATTACCAAAAGTAACCCCAGAAGGTGTAACAGTTCTTAAAGATAGTGATAAGCAAGAACTAGAAAAAGCTATTAAAGAACAGGCTGAAAAAGCAGCTAATAACGTGAAGGGGCTTCCATCAGGAGTTACTGTAACAGTTACAGAAGTTAAAACAGGAACAGTACCACCTACAGCAACAGTTGGTGTACAAATCCCAGCGACAGTAGTGGTAGAGTATGTGAAAGATGGTAAAGTAGTTGCGACTAAAGAGGTACCTGTACCTGTTAACGTAGTAGAGGTCGTTCCAGTATCAATAGAGACACCAGTCACCTCTACCCCATTAACGCCAGAGGATTACACTAAAGGAATTAAGATTCCAGAAGGTGGCAAGGTCACAAATGTTGAAAACATTCCAGACTTGACAACACCAGGTAAGAAAGATCCAGTTAAGGTAACGATTGAATTAC